>CAKQDQ010000117.1 GCA_934229335.1 uncultured Prevotella sp. | reverse complement strand
GTGTATGACTTGTGGGATGGATATGCCAGCAATAAACATCATTGACGATCCACAGTTAAACGCTTTTGCCAGTGGTATTGATCGGAAGTCATATACTGTTACGGTAACCACAGGTTTATTGGCGTTGCTTAACGACGATGAGCTGGCAGGAGTGATAGGTCATGAACTCACACATATACGTAATCGCGACACGCGCCTATTGATTACGAGCATTGTGTTTGTCGGAATCATATCAACCGTTATGAGTATAGTCATGCGTATGCTCTTCAACATGATGTTGTATGGCAATCATAATAGCAATCGTGACGAGAAGGAGCGTAACAACGGCGCTGGTCTCATGTTCGCGCTCTTCGTAGGAACCATTTGTTGTGTAATAGCGTACATATTTACACTTCTTACGCGTTTTGCAATAAGTCGCAAGCGTGAGTACATGGCAGATGCAGGAGGAGCAGAACTGTGTGGCAATCCGTTAGCACTTGCTTCTGCACTACGCAAGATATCTAATAACCCAGGATTGCAGAATGTTGAACGTGATGACGTAGCACAGCTCTTCATTATACACCCTCAGAAACTTACGGAAGGCATAATGGGGTTCTTTAACAGAATGTTCAGCACTCACCCGGATACAGCTAAACGTATAGCAATTTTGGAGCAATTCTAACATGATAAATGCCTCTAAAATATTCTTAAAGATTTGATGAGAAAACATTATTGAATATAATTACTCCATAAAATAAGAACTGGTATTCTTGTTGTCTCCCACATTAAATGGATATATTCGTAAGCATCATTATGCTTGTGAATATATCCATTTCGTGTTTTTTACAGAAACGTATTGTGATAACTATCAAATCGGAACGTGATAACTATCTAATCAGAACGCGATAACTATCAAATCATATTACGATTAGGGCTTAATGATTCTACGATATTGCTGTAATCGAAGTTACTGCATAAAAACACGACCTCAGACATTGCAATACGTTGTTGTCGCACTTTTCTATATTATGGCAATAGAAGCGATCTTGTGGAGCATTACGTATATAGAAAACATTATAATTTTATTATAAGAATAAAAAAGTAAGAAAAAAATTTTGTAATTAAAAAAGTATTCACTACCTTTGCAGTGAGATAAAAATCTTGATTTTAGTCAATAAACTAAACCTACCGAAAGTCTATTAGACTAATAAAAATTAGTTCTTAGCAATAAGAGCAAACAGCATGTAAGTGGTGTCATAGTCTCTATATTGCATAGAATAGTATATCAAATGATTAAAAAAACCTTAAATTTATATCTATGACTTATCTGAAATTTGAGAAAGCCCTGATGACCAATCTTCAGGAATCCCTGAGGAAAGAAGTCTTACGAACCAGTCGTTCAGGGGCTTACAGTGCGAGTACTGTGGTAGATTGTAATACCCGTAAATACCACGGATTACTGGTAGTACCTATTCCGGACATAGACGATGAAAACCATGTTCTGCTATCTTCTCTCGATGCAACAGTTGTACAACATGGTGCAGAATTTAATCTTGGACTGCATCTCTATCAGGGTGGTGTATGTAGTCCTAATGGTCATAAGTATATACGCGAGTATAGCTGTGATAAGGTTCCTACAACTATTTACCGAGTAGGTGGAGTATTACTTAGAAAAGAAATAATATTCCAGACGTATAATGATAGGGTCATGATACGCTATACCATTGACGATGCACACTCTCCTGTCACTTTACGCTTAAAACCATATCTCGCGTTTCGTAGAGCTGACAGCTTAACTCATGAGAATTACCAAGCTCTAAGAGACTACAAGAAAGTCAGTGGTGGCATAAGTACTACTATGTATCCGAACTATCCTATGCTCTATATGCAGCTGTCAAAGAGAAATGAATTTATTTTTGACCCAAATTGGTATAAGGGGTTGGAGTATTATAAAGAAGCAGATAGAGGATATGAATGTGTAGAAGATCTCTATGTACCGGGATACTTTGAAATACAATGTAAGAAAGGTGATGAGATTGTGTTTGCGGCGTCCTTGGAAGAGATAAAACCAAGTACGCTAAAGAAGACTTTTGAAGATGAAGTAGAACTGCGTAAACCGCGTGATAACTTCTATAACACGCTCGTAGCTGCAGCGCATCAGTTCCATTTTAAGAAAGATGATGAACGTTATCTGTTAGCAGGCTATCCTTGGTTCAAGGTTCGCGCTCGCGATACATTTATATCTTTACCTGGACTTACACTCGCTATTGATGAACCAGAATACTTCCACCTTGTAATGAAGACTGCAATAAAAGCGGTATATGAATTCATGTTAGGTAAACCGCTTACAGTAGATATTCACGAGATAGAACAACCCGATGTAATGTTATGGGCGGTGTGGGCTATTCAGCAATATGCTAAAAAAGTAGGTGTAGAACAGGCGCAGAAAGACTATGGTAATGTTGTAATAGATATTATTAATTATATAGAGAGTGGTAAACACATTAATCTAACACCTTCTGATAATGGCTTGTTGCGTACAGAGGGCAAAGACAAACCTATGACGTGGATGAACAGTATGGCAAATGGAAAGCCGGTAGTACCCCGCACAGGCTATGTTGTAGAGATTAATGCATTGTGGTATAACGCTCTGAAGTTTAACGCAGAACTATATGCGGTAACAGGAAATGTTGATGCCGTAAACCTGACTGAACAGAAAGCGGAGAAGACGAAAGAGACTTTTGTAAAAACTTTCGAAACAGAGGCTGGATATCTGTTAGATTATGTGGAAGAAGGAATAACAGATCTGAATGTGCGCCCTAACATGATATTTGCTGTTGCTTTAGATTTTTCTCCATTGAGCATTCAGCAACAAAAAGCGGTGCTTGACTTCTGTACTCGAGAGTTGCTTACACCGAAGGGTTTGCGCACACTTTCGCCAAAGAGCGGTGGATACAATCCTATGTATATAGGTCCTCAGACCAAACGTGACTACGCTTACCATAACGGTACAGCATGGCCATGGCTCGGTGGTTTCTATATGGAAGCGTGCCTGAAGATATTTAAGCGTACAAGGTTGAGTTTCGTTCAGCGACAGATGGTTGGCTATGAAGATGAGATGATGTATCATGCAACAGGTACAATATCTGAGCTATTTGACGGAAATCCACCGTTCCATGGACGTGGCGCAATGGCATTTGCAATGAATGTAGCCGAGGTGCTACGCTCTATGAAATTGATAGACCAGTATAAAGATTAAGAAACCACACATATACCTTATGTGCTACTTGTAGCATCAGCTGCAAGTATGTGTAGAGAAATAACTTACACGCACATCGACTAAAAACTAAACAGAATCTAACAATGAAAGTATTAATGTTCGGGTGGGAATTTCCTCCCAAAATATATGGTGGACTTGCGGTGGCTTCCTATGGCATAACAAAGGGACTGTCCGTACAGGGAGATGTGGAGACAACTTTCTGTATGCCACGTCCTGTGGGCCAAGAAGAAAAATTCCTTAAGATAGTTAACATGAGTCAGGTCCCTATCGTTTGGCGCGATGTAAACTATGATAATATTAAGGATAGGTTCGTTGGACATACCGCAGAAGACTATTTCCGCTTTCGTGATCATATCTATGCAGACTTTAACTATATGCAGGGACTTGATGATTTAGGCTGTATGGGATTTGCAGGCGGATATCCAGGTAACCTTCATGATGAGATTAACAACTTCTCTATTATTGCGGGGGTGCTTGCACGATCTGAACAGTTCGACATAATTCATGCTCATGACTGGCTGACATACCCTGCTGGCGTACATGCAAAAATGGTGAGTGGTAAACCATTGTGTATACATGTACATGCTACAGATTTCGACCGTTCACGCGGCAAAGTTAATCCTACCGTTTATTCCATCGAGAAAAACGGAATGGACTATGCTGATTGTATCATGTGTGTATCAGAGCTAACAAGGCAAACCGTAATTAACCAGTACCACCAAGACCCACGAAAATGTGTTGCAATGCACAATGCGGTTTACCCATTATCTGAAGAATACCGCAACATAGTTCCGCATAAGATTCCGAATGAAAAAGTGGTAACGTATTTGGGCAGAATAACTATGCAGAAAGGTCCTGAGTACTTTATCGAGGCAGCGAAGTTAGTTTTACAACGTACACAAAATATAAGATTCTGTTTTGCTGGTTCTGGAGATATGATGGAGGCAATGATAGAGCTTGCAGCAACCTATGGAATAGCGGACAGATGTCACTTCCCTGGCTTCCAAAGAGGTAAACAGGTGTATGAGTGTTACAAAAATTCAGATGTCTTCGTCATGCCGTCTGTGTCGGAGCCATTTGGAATTGCCCCGTTAGAGGCTATGCAATGTGGCTGTCCCTCTATAATATCCAAGCAATCTGGTTGTGGCGAGATATTGACAAACGTTCTAAAAGTAGATTATTGGGACATACAAGCTATGGCAGATGCAATTTACTCTGTATGTACTAACCAGTCATTCCATGATTATCTTGCGGAAGAAGGTATGAAAGAAGTTGATAATATAACATGGGAGAAGGTTGGCTTACGTATACGTCAATGTTATGACCAATTATTAAGCAGGGGATATTTTAACAACGAGGACTACCTCGCGAACTATATTAAGTAAGAAGTGGATAAATAACAATAGCCACATAATCCAACAAATTTAAAAGCCCGGAAACCTTCGCGAGCGTGAACCTTATTCAATAAGGACAGAAGGTACTGACTATGAAGACTATATGTTTATACTTTGAAATTCACCAGATAATACACCTGAAGCGTTATCGTTTCTTTGATATCGGTACTGACCATTATTATTATGATGACTACGAAAACGAGCGTAGCATCAACTACATAACAGAACATTCCTATATGCCTGCTCTTAATACCATTCATGAGATGATTAAAGAACATGGCGATTATTTCCGCGTTGCCTTTTCTCTCTCTGGCGTAGGAATGGAACAGTTAGAAATGCATGCTCCGCAAGTATTAGAGAAACTTCAAGAACTGAACGAGACGGGATGTGTCGAATTCCTTACAGAACCTTATTCGCACGGTCTTGCTGGTCTTGCCAATGAAGAAAGTTTCAAACGTGACATAGAGAAGATGTCAGATAAGATTGAAGAATACTTTGGTAAGCGTCCAACTGTCATGCGTAATTCTTCTCTTATATATACAGACGAAATTGGTGCACAAGTAGCCGCATTAGGTTATAAGGGAATGTTGACCGAAGGAGCAAAACAAGTTTTAGGCTGGAAGTCTCCACACTTTGTATACAACTGCAATATGGCTCCTGGACTTAAACTGTTGTTACGTGATGTTAATGCGTCTGATGACATCTCTTTAAGATTTAGTAATACTTCTTGGGAAGGTTATCCTTTGTTCGCTGATAACTACATTAATAACCTCGCTTCATGTCCAGAAAGTGAACAAGTTGTAAATATTTTCATGGAACTTTCAGCTCTGGGTATTGCGCAACCTCTTTCAAGCAATATTCTTGAATTTATAAAGGCATTACCAGTATGCGCAAAGAACGCAGGACTTGAATTTCTTACTCCTGGCGAGGTCGTGGATAAATATCCAAGCGTGGGGGCTATTGATGTGCCTGACACAC
The DNA here is from genome assembly GCA_934229335.1 of uncultured Prevotella sp. Lineage (GTDB taxonomy): Bacteria > Bacteroidota > Bacteroidia > Bacteroidales > Bacteroidaceae > Prevotella. The sequence goes on along the minus strand of CAKQDQ010000117.1, from coordinate 1,742 downwards.
TATCATGGGTTGACGAAGAACGTGACTGCTCTGTATGGCTTGGTAACCAGATGCAACGTGAAGCATTCAATAAACTTTATAGTGTTGCAGACAGACTGCTTATTGCGAAAGAACCAAGGTTGTTGCAAGACTGGGACTATCTGCAGGCATCTAACAACTTCCGTTTCATGACAACTAAGCCAAGCAACTGGAACATAGATCGTGGAATATACGATGGACCATTTGATGCGTTTACAAACTATATGAACATCCTCGGCGATTTCATTAGTCGAGTACGTACACTATATGGTGGAATAGAAAACGAAGAACTGGAACAGATGCTTACGACTATTACCAACCAAGGAAAGGAAATAGAAGCGAAAGATAAAGAAATACAGCGCTTGCAGACAAAGTTAGCAAAATACGAGGCAGCGAAGAAAACTTCTGCCAAGAAAAGCACATCGACAAAGAAAACTATAGAAGAATAAGTTTATAAAATAATATTGGATAGGTTTTGTAATTCGTTCAAAAAGTCAAAAGTGAATTAATTTATAAAACTGAGAAATTAATAGGGGGACGTGTTTCACACACATAATCTGTTAAGAGACTATGTATGTGAATCAGGTCCTTCTTCGTCTTTTTATATCAACACAACAAACATAGTATATTGTATGAAGAAAAGATATATTGCCTTAGTAACACTCGTACTGGTGTTCTTCGTGGCGAAGTCCGTTGCGCAGGGAACAATAGATGACTATAGAAGAGCATACTCTCTGCAGCAGAGATATAGTAGCAGAAATTGTTATTACACTAATATCAATCCAAGATGGCAAGAAGATTCTAAAGGCTTTTGGTATGTAAGGAATACTCCTAATGGTGATAGAATGGTTACTGTAGACACGGAGAGCCTTACTATGCACGAAGAGCAAGATGCAAGTAAATTAAAAGTATTATTGCAAGAAGAACAAGGTCGGATGCCCAAGCCGAGTGGAAGGCATTGGATGGAGGTGGACGATGAGAAAGGATATTCGCCTGTTACATCTCCTAACGGACTATGGACAGCTTTCATAAAAGAAAACAACGTATATGTACGTTCTAAAGACAGAACGTTAGAACGTCAACTGTCCTACGATGGAACAATAGGAAATTATTATAGCAGCGACATAAGATGGTCGCCAGACAGTAAGTATGTGGCGCTATGCCGTATACGTCCCGCAGAAAAACGCTATGTATACTATGTAGAATCCTCTCCTAAAGACCAATTACAACCAAAGTTACATAAACAGGAATATGCCAAACCTGGTGATGAACTACGTTTCAAGGTGCCATGCATATTTAGCATAGATGGTACCAAAAGGCTTATTCCTGATACAAAGCTGTTCAATAGTCAATACGACTTATATTCTCCATTATGGACGGAAGATAGTCGCGCCATTACGTTTGAGTACAATCAGCGTGGTCACAAGGTATACAGAGTGTTAGAGATGAATGTAGAGGACGGTATGGTGCGACCTATAGTGGAAGAGACAAGTGATAAATATGTATGCTATAATCGCATCTTTAGACATTTTACAAAGGGAAACGAGCAGCTAATATGGAGTAGCGAACGCGATAACTACAACCACCTATACTTGATAGACTGTAAGACAGGTAAGGTATTAAGACAAATTACCAAGGGGGGATGGTATGTAAGAGATGTCATCAGAATAGATGAAGAAGCAAAGCAAATATACTTCTCTGCTAACGGTGTGAATAAGAAAGAA
>CAKQDQ010000116.1 GCA_934229335.1 uncultured Prevotella sp. | reverse complement strand
GACTCAAGAAACGTTTAACAAAAGCGCAAGGAATGTTTTACCAAGACTCAAGAAACGTTTAACAAAAGCGCAAGGAATGTTTTACCAAGACTCAAGAAACGTTTAACAAAAGCGCAAGGAACGTTTACCAAGACTCGAGAAACGTTTAACAAAAGCGCAAGGAATGTTTTACCAAGACTCAAGAAACGTTTAACAAGAGCGCAAGGAATGCTTTACCAAGACTCAAGAAACGTTTAACAAAAGCGCAAGGAACGTTTTACCAAGACTCAAGAAACATTTAACAAGAGCGCAAGGAACGTTTAACAGAATCGATGAGAGCTTTTGAAAGAAACTCAGGATTACCATGTCAAAAGCTACAGGAACGTTTACCGATAGCCAAGAGTTTATATGTTACAAGAACACTGTCGCTCAGACTTACAGGATGAACCAACATTCGAATGTTATGCATTTGCAAGATAACGAAACGCTATCTAAGTACGTGTTTACAGCTACTTGGCAAGAGCTATACGTTGTTATTTTTTCAAATAACCAATTTACTTCTACTTATTTTCCATCATCAGAAAATCAAGCATACACTTACTCTCTGACGTGTTCGGGCAATATGTGTGGGCAAAGGACTTTATTATCTCAATGGTTTTCCGTGATGGTGCAAAGTCCTTTATAGTGTAGTCGTGTTTCATAGGCGGGTATATATGAGTTATATTACTTTCATCAAATGTTCTTTTACTATAAAAACGTCCCACCTAACGAATTATTATGCGCTAACAAACTTTTTTCAATAAAAAAACCGTAATTATCATATTGCATGACAATTACGGTATAGTGAAGGTATGGTAATTACTTTATTACTTAACCTTAGCAACGATAGCCTTGAAAGCTTCAGGGCTATTTACAGCGAGGTCAGCGAGAACCTTACGGTTAATCTCGATACCAGCCTTGTGAAGCAGACCCATGAGCTGAGAGTAGCTGAGACCTTCCAGACGAGCGGCAGCATTGATACGCTGAATCCAAAGGGCACGGAAAGTACGCTTTTTGTTCTTACGGTCGCGGTAAGCATAGGTAAGACCCTTCTCCCATGTGTTCTTGGCTACTGTCCAAACGTTCTTACGAGCGCCATAGTAACCTCTTGTTAGCTTCAAAATTCTTTTGCGCTTCGCACGTGAAGCGACATGATTCACTGATCTTGGCATAGTTTTGTTTCTTTTTTACAAAAAGGTTCGACAATAAGGTTAATTAACGGAGACACAGCAAATCACGTACCTGCTTCAGGTTAGACTGGTCAACGATAGTTGCACCAAGAAGGTTACGCTTTTGTTTCTTAGTCTTCTTTGTAAGAATGTGGCTGTGGAAAGCGTGATGTCTCTTCACCTTACCAGAACCGGTGAAAGCAAAACGCTTCTTAGCACCGGAGTTTGTCTTTACTTTTGGCATTTTTTTTATTTATTAAATTGTTAATATAGGTGGCAACGCATATACCCGGCGTTACACACACATTTATGTTTTCTTAGTCTTCTGTCTGTTCGCGCAGCTTAGCAAGTGCTTCTATGCCTTTTGCATTAGCGGCAAGTCCGTCGCCTGAAACGTTTTTTTCTACTGCGTTAGCGTTATTAGCTTCTGCTTCTCTGCGCTCTCTGTCCATCTTCTGTTGGCTTTTCTTTGCTTGACCAGCTTTTTTAGGTGCCATATAGAGGAACATCTTTTTACCTTCGAGCTTAGGCAGTTGTTCTACCTTACCATATTCTTCAAGGTCGTTGGCAAAGCGTAAAAGCAACACTTCCCCCTGCTCTTTGAAGACGATAGCTCTACCACGGAAGAATACGTATGCACGCACTTTATTACCCTCTTCGAGGAATTCCTTAGCGTGTTTAAGCTTGAAATTGTAGTCATGTTCATCGGTCTGAGGTCCGAAGCGTATTTCTTTTACTTCCACCTTGACCTGTTTTTGCTTCATTTCCTTAGCTTTTTTCTTCTGCTGGTACAGGAATTTTGAGTAGTCAATGATACGACAGACAGGAGGTTGAGCGTTAGGACTTATCTCTACAAGGTCTACACCCTTTTGGCGTGCGATGTCTAATGCTTGTTTAGTCGGCATAACGGTAGAACCGTCTTCGTCAACGATACGTACCTCACGCACACGTATTTGTTCGTTGATGCGATATTGGTTTTTAGGATTTTGTTTTCTGTTGTCTGGTTTCATTAACTGTTTATAAATTGGTACGTTATTGTACTCGCTCTTTAATATCTATAAAAAGCGGTGCAAAGTTACTAAAAAAAATTATACCTTGGTATTATTATACCATTCATTTGTTATTCTTTTAAGAAAACTTAACCAAAATCAAGTCTTTCCAAACTTTATATTGTGTAGAATCGTTGTATATCGCTACGCTGAGCTATACCTGTGCTAACTATTTACTTATAGTTAGGTATGTTGATACGCCTTCTATCTGTCTTCACATGGTATAAAAACGCACAACAGCAACAAGTGTTTCTTTTACTATTGTTGCCGTTGTGCGTAACTTATTTTATTTCAATCCTTCTATGTCGCGTTTAACGTTAGCTCTAATCTTACTTAGATATTGCTTCATTCCGTCTGCGTCCTTATTATCGATTATCTCAAGCAGTTCCTTCAGCTCTTTGCGTATTTGGTCTACTTGGTCATGGGTGTAAGGGTTGAATAATACCTCCTGTAACAGGTAGTCATCCTCGTTGAGTACGCCCTTCGCAATACGCAGATGCCTTTTGAACGTGGTGCCGGGAGCGTCTTGATGCTTCATGACGGCAGAGAAGACGAAGGTAGACACGAACGGTATAGACAGTGAGTATGCCACGGTCTTATCATGTTCTTCAAATGAATACTCGTAGATATTGAGTCCCAATTTGCTGTAGAGGTCCTTAAAGAAGCACTGTCCCATGCAGTCACCCTCTGTTATTATGATGGCGTTCTCTTCCGACAACTGGTTAAGGTTAGCGAAAGTAGGACCAAACATTGGGTGTGTACTAACGAAGCGATGGTTTGTTGACAGGTAATACTCTTTCAGGCCCGTTTTTACCGAGGCTATATCGCTGAGGATACATGACTCTGGTACGTATGGCAGCACCTCGTTAAATGCCGGTATGGTGTACTTCACCGTGGCGGCATTGATAACAAGTTCTGGTTGAAATGCTCTTATCTCCTCCAGTTCTGTAAAACGCTGGCAGTTGTATGTAAAGCGAAGTCTTTTAGGATCTTTCTCGTATACTCCTACTTCATGGTCGAAACTAAGCAGGTCAATAAAGAAAGAACCCATCTTTCCTGCTCCAAGTATGAGGATTTTCATTGCTTTATTGGTTTTATGGTTGTAGGTTGCTGGTTGTGGGAATATTTGGTAACAACTGTTTTTGTGGTACAGTATGACCAATAGCCCATAACCAAAGAACCCTTAAAACCGTTACTTATTGATTACCTCCAACTGCTGACGTACAGATTCTTCGTGTATTGCCTCGAAGATAGTCTTTACGAATTCCTCGCTCATGCCGCAGAGTGCGCCCTGTGCTCCACGCTTATCGAGTATCTCGTTGTAGCGGTCGGTTTGCAGAACAGTAACGTTGTGTTCCTTCTTGTACTGTCCAATCTCGCGGCAAACGCGGAAACGCTGTGAGAGAAGGTTGAGCAGGTTGTCGTCCTGTTCGTCAATTTGGTGGCGCAACTGCTGAATACTCTCTGTAGAGAATGTCTCTTCACGAATCTGAAGTATAGAGAGGATGTAGTCGAGCACGTCAGGTGTAACCTGCTGCTTAGCGTCGCTCCATGCAGCGTCTGGGTTGCAGTGGCTCTCAACAATCAGTCCGTCGAAGCCAAGGTCCATAGCCTGCTGGCAGAGAGGAGCAATGAGTTCGCGTCTGCCACCTATGTGACTTGGGTCGCAAACGATAGGCAGCTCAGGTATTCTGCGGCGCAGTTCGATAGGAATCTGCCACATAGGGAGGTTACGATAAATCTTCTTGTCATATGAAGAGAAGCCACGATGTATGGCACCAAGCTTCTTTACACCAGCAAGGTTGATACGCTCCAGTGCGCCAATCCACAGCTCAAGGTCTGGGTTTACAGGGTTCTTTACCAATACAGGGATGTCGACACCCTTCATTGAGTCTGCCAATTCCTGCATAGCGAATGGGTTAGCAGATGTGCGAGCACCAACCCACATTACGTCGATGCCATACTTCATAGCCAGCTCTACGTGTTCAGGTGTAGCAACCTCGGTGCATATCAGCATACCTGTCTCTTTCTTTGCCTCTGCCATCCACTTCAGTGCAGGCTCACCATGACCTTCAAAACCGCCTGGTTTCGTGCGTGGTTTCCACACACCTCCGCGGAACATATGGCAACCCTTCTGTGCGAGTTGCTTTGCGGTTGTCATTACCTGTTCTTCTGACTCTGCCGAACATGGACCAGCTATCACGAATGGTCTCTTGTTGTCGCTTGGCAAGTTAAGTGCTTCAAGTTCTAATTCCATAGTATTTATGTTTTTATGTTGTTCTGTTATTAATATTTTATTACTTATTCATTACTGTTTTTATTCTCTCCAGAGCCTCCTTCATCTTTTCGTCCTTAGCACAGAGTGATATGCGCACATAGCGTTCGCCGTTACTGCCGAAGATAAAGCCAGGAGTAATAAAGACGCGTGCTTCGTGCAGAATCTTCTCCGTCAAGTCCTCTACATTCTCGTACTTGTCAGGTATTCTGCCCCAGAGGAACATACCGACAGAGTTTTTGTCGTACTTACAGTTCATGACGTCCATTATCTGTTCTGCTATCACACGGCGACGTTTGTAGTTGTCGTAGTTATACTCGCGGTGCCATGCCTCATCGTTATGGTAAGCCTCTGCTGCTGCCAACTGTATGCCGCGGAATGTACCAGAGTCGATGTTCGACTTAATCTTCAGTATCCATGATATGAAGGTACTATTCGTTGCTACCATTCCTACGCGCCAGCCTGGCATATTATGGCTCTTCGACATTGAGTTAAACTCTATGCAACATTCCTTCGCTCCTGGTACTTGCAGGATAGACTGTGGGTTATCGTTAATGATGAAAGAGTATGGGTTGTCGTTCACCACCACGATGTTGTGTTCTTGTGCAAACCTTACTAACCTCTCGTAAGTCTCACGTCTGGCGTTACCTCCCGTTGGCATATTAGGATAGTTTGTCCACATCAACTTTACTCGACTAAGGTCCATCTTCTCCAGTTCGTCAAAGTCTGGCTGCCATCCGTCATTCTCTTTCAGGTCATAATTAACAATCTTCTGTCCGAGAATCTTTGAGAGCGATGTGTATGTAGGGTATCCGGGGTTTGGCACCAGCACCTCGTCTCCAGGATTACAGAATGCCAACGTCACGTGCAGTATCGCCTCCTTTGACCCAATCATGGGCTGTATCTCCGATTTTGGGTCGAGGTCTACATTGTACCAACGCTTATAGAAGTATGCCATCGCCTCACGCAATTCCGGAGTACCCACCGTTGGCTGATAGCCATGAGCGTTAGGGTCGTGCGCAACCTCACATAGCTTATTGACAGTAGCCTCTGAAGGGGGCATATCAGGCGATCCTATAGCGAGTGATATAATGTCCATGCCTTTAGCGTTAAGTGCCGCCACCTCTTTTAGTTTGCGGCTGAAGTAATATTCTTGTACTGACGCAAGGCGGTCAGCTGGCTTTATGTTTACCATGTCTTATATTGTTGAAATTTGTATCCTTTTATATGTCCGCTACGATTACAGCCTTATCGTATTGCGATTTGGGCGTTATCGTGTTGCGATTAGGGCGTGATTGTGTTGCGATTTGCTACATATCGTTCTGGCCCCCGTTTATTATCTATTTTGCCGACTTATATTCTCCTAATATGATAAGGTCTTTTGTCAGCGGTGTTATGGCGTCGATACTCTGGCGGTATCGTGTAATGTCATCGTAAGTCACGTCCACGTAGAACAGATATTCCCACTCCTTTCCTATAATAGGCAGCGACTGTATCTTCGTGAGGTTTATCTTGTAGAAAGAGAGGATAGACAGTACCTGCGAGAGAGAGCCTTCTTCGTGAGGTAGCGAGAAGACTATGCTCGACTTGTCTGCTTCGTTTATCGCCCTAAGGAAGTCCGCCTTCCTTGGGTCTGTCATCACGAGGAAGCGTGTATAGTTATGAGGATTATCCTCTATGTGGTTCTCCAGTATCTCCAGTCCGTAGAGTTTCGCAGCGTCAGCGTGGCATATTGCCGCAACGCCCATTGTGCCTTTTTTGGCTATATTCTTCGCGGAGCCTGCCGTATCCTCGTCCTCCACCATCTTCAGGTTAGAGTGTTTTGAGAGATATCTATAGCACTGCGCTAAGGCCACGGGGTGAGAGTGCACCTCCCTCAGATCCTCTATTTTCTGTCCTGGCATACAGCATATACAGTGGCTTATGTGCGTTTTATGTTCGCCAACTACTGCCATGCCCGACTCTCTCAGCAATTCGTAGTTATGAAGCAGTGAACCTGCTATTGTGTTCTCTATCGCCATGATACCGATAACGGTAGGGTCTTTCTTCATGTTTTCAAACACTTCCTCAAAGGTAGCGCAGCAAATAATCTGCAGTTGTTCACCCTCAAAGTAATGATGTGCTGTAATGTCATGGAAGGAACCAACCTCTCCCTGTATCGCTATTCTCTTCATCTTGTTATGTTATGTTTGTTGTTATCTTCGTGTAGATAAAAGAAAAGTCCCGTGTAGATGTTATACTACGCGGGACTTTGCTATATATCTTTCTATTGATATGCTTTGTCTTAAGTTGAAATATTACACGCAACTTCCCGCTTCACAGTGCCCTGCAAAGTAAAAATAAAAGTAAAAGAAAGATGCGTATGACTGGTTCATAATCTTGTTATGTTACGTTTTCGTTTTTATATCGATTGCAAAATTACATATTTTTAATGAAACCGCCAAATTTTTTACAAAAAATCTGCAAGCACAGTCATAAAATGCCTTATTATGGGTAATGCTTATTGCCTCAGCACCTCTGATAGCGTTAGCCAAAACTCACACTTAAAACTCTTGTGAAAGGCGACAGAAGCGGGTTTGACTGATTTACGTTAATATATGAATGATATACAATGCACCGTGAACAAAGAATATATTACTTTTGTGACAAAGGTAATAATGTATCACGAATAGACCGAAGTATAACGAGAATAAAAATGCTTTTTCCCTCCTACTCAAATACTATTTTACGCGTAAAAGCGTTTTTACAATAAGGATACATATTATAATAAATAAACAAGGATGAACAATAAGAAGCATATATTGATGTTAGCCTTTGGGCTGCTTTGTAGTGTTATGACGGCGAAGACATTTACTCACGACACAAAGGCTACGGCATTGTCGCGTACTGTCATAAATGGCGTGTCGTGGTATGACCAAAATGGTAATACGGTTAACGCTCATGGGGCGGGCATTATCAAGGATAACGGCAAGTATTGGCTGTTTGGCGAGTACAAGAGTGATACCACTAACGCTTTCCCTGGCTTTGGCTGCTATTCATCAACCAACTTGGTTGACTGGTCGTTTGAACGCGTAGTGCTGCCT
>CAKQDQ010000115.1 GCA_934229335.1 uncultured Prevotella sp. | reverse complement strand
GTACTGTGTCTTCTCCTTACCGCCATTGGCTGGCAGACATGAAGTTTGCGCATAGATATAGTACTGTTCCTTCTCGTCCTGCACGAGCCATCCCTTGTCCTGAAACTTCTTAAAGTTCTCGGCAGCCTTCTCATACACACGTGGGTCATACTCGCTGGTGCCTACAGGAAAGTCTATCTCTGGTTTGATAATATGATACAGCGACATCTCGTTATCGCCTGCCTCAGCACGTGCCTCTTCAGAATCGAGCACATCATACGGACGGCTCTCTACCTTCTCTACTAATTCTTTCGGTGGGCGAACGCCCTTAAATGGTTTTACTTTTGCCATATATAAATAGGTTTTATTTGTTTGTTACACGTTTATTTCCTTGCAAAAGTACTAAATATATTTCATACAGCAAAATAAAATCTACAGTACGTTAGATTATTATCTGGTTTAGACTTAGTATATATGTAGACTACAACGGTAGCTATAAAATTTTATACCTCACACTTTTTATATTATATTTATTTGCCATGTTTATTTTTTTTCTATAACTTTGCAATGTTATCATACTCATAAAACAGAAGTATCATGGAAATAGGACAAAGTTTACCAGAGGTGCTTGGCATTGACCAAGACGGGAAAGAATGGACATTGACGGAACTGAGTGGCAAGAAAGTTGTGCTCTATGTTTATCCGCGTGACTCTACACCTGGATGTACTAACGAAGCATGCAACTTGCGCGACAACTACGAACGCTTCCTTGCAGAAGGATATGCGGTGATTGGCGTGAGCACACAGGACGCAAAGTCGCACAAACGGTTTATCGAAAAGAATAATCTGCCGTTTCCTTTGATATGCGACACTGACAAGAGGCTTGTAGAAACGCTCGGTGTGTACGGTGAAAAGAAGATGTATGGCAAGACAGTTATGGGTGTGTTCCGTACCACCTTCCTCGCTGACGAAACAGGAGTCATAACCCGTATCATTGGTCCGAAGGAAATAAAGGTGAAGGAACATGCCACACAGATACTCGGTTGAAAAGACCCCAACACACCGTTACCGTGCTTCGCACAGTTTGTTTAACATTAATCTCCGTTAATCTGTCATTAATCTATCATTAATCTTTCTCTGACGAGATATTTCATACCTCGGCTCCATAAGGCTTCCACCGTGTGAGCAAAAAGCATTAATGATAGATTAATGTAAAAAAACTACATAATCACTCTATCACCCTCCAAAAACTCTTTGGCAGATAGACGTTCTCTAAGTCCATTGCCTCTTCGAAGAGTGGAGCAATATCCTCTGGCTCAAAACCTGCTATGCCACAGCCTATAGGGGTTACATAGAAGCGGGTGTGCGAGTGCTCCTTCGCATACTTAATAAATTCGCCAACATAAGGACGTATCGTCTCTACTCCACCCTGCATGGTAGGTATGGCGTATGACTGCCCCTGCATACCTACTCCTTGCCCCATAATGGCTCCGAAATGCTGGTATGCCGTGCGTGCCGCACCACCAGCGTGAGCACCACGGAGATTAGAGCCAAAGACAAAGACTTCGTTTTCTTTTAATGAAGTTATGAAGTTAGGTGTTATTCTATTCTCTTGCATATTGTCTGTTTCTTTATTTTTCATACGTTTATTTATCATTCTCCTCATAATCTTATCCCACATATTCTCATGAGTATTCATGCTTTCGTCTGTACTTTCTGCCATATCAGAGTTTGTTTCCTCGGCAAATTTAGAGATATCGTAACAAGTGCTTTCGGCTTCATTACATGAGAATCCTGAGAATATATTGCCGAGGTATATTCCACTACCGTAGTTTTCTATCACAAAAGGCGTTACCACCTCTTCCATCATCTTTTTGTAACGTTGATTTACTGCCGATGGTGTCATTCCCATCTCCTCCCCTATCTCTTTCTGTTTATATCCCAGGACGAAGATTTCCCACGCAATGTGTGCCATAATGCGGTCATGATAGTGACGGCCTACGGCTTCGGCTACCTGCTTCATCATTCCCTCCTCACGGTCTGTGGAACGCACATACTGCAACACTACGTCTGCGTCTGTAGTATTTTCCACCTCCTTATTATGTGCTTTCAGCGCATCCATTGTTACGAACCAAAAGCCTTTGAACATGAATGATGATAGTTTCATGTTCTTCGGGCGATTTTGTAGTTGTCGGAAGTCGTGAAGAAGGAGTTGCATATAATACTCATGTGCAAGGGAATAGAAGTCCAGTCCCACTTTGTTATGCAACTGGTACTTACTGTCAAGCACATTATATGCCCTACGGCAATAGCCATAGAAGTACTCTTTCGTTATGTCGGCATCAAAACTTCGGAAACCGTTTATCACTTCTTCATCATCACGCATCATTATTTTTTTGTTTAGGAAAAGAATGGAGGTTTATGTGCAAAGGTATTATTTTTCTTACAATACACAAAATATTTTCTTTCTTTTTTTTGTTATACAACCGACCACATCAAGGGTTGTTCTAATTATTACTACCCTTAACACAAAAAGACGCATATCGTCATAGGTCTGCCATGTGATGATATGCGTCTTATCCCTTATTTATATACGTGTCTACACTCCCTTCATCGTCAGGGCGAGTCGTTTACGTTTCAGGTCTACGTCCATTACCTTTACCGTTACGTGCTGGTGAAGTGATACTACGGTGTAAGGGTCTTTCACAAACTTGTCTGCCATCTCGCTGATGTGAACAAGTCCTTGTGTGTGTACACCAACGTCAACAAAGCAACCAAAGTTGGTGATGTTTGTAACTATACCAGGGAGCACCATGCCCTCGCGCACGTCTTCTAACTCGTGGATATCGTTAGAGAACTCAAACTGTGTCAACTGCTCGCGTGGGTCACGTCCTGGCTTATCCAGTTCTGCCATGATGTCCTTAAGTGTTGGCAGTCCCACCTTGTCAGTAACGTAGCGGTTGATGTCGATAGCGTCACGCAACTCTTTCTTAGCCAGCAGGTCGGCAACGGAACACTTGTTGTCTCGTGCCATCTGCTCTACTATGCAGTATGACTCTGGGTGTACGGCACTATTGTCCAATGGCTCCTTGCCACCAGCGACACGAAGGAATCCCGCCGCCTGTTCAAACGCCTTTGGACCCAGTTTCGGCACTTTCAATAACTGTCGGCGAGTGGTGAAGGCACCGTTAGCGGCACGATAGTCTACGATGTTTTGCGCTATCGTGGTGGTAAGTCCTGAGACGTATGTCAGCAGATGCTTTGAGGCAGTATTAAGGTTTACGCCCACTTTGTTTACACACATCTCCACGGTTTGGTCAAGTGAGTGCTTTAACATCTTCTGGTCTACATCCTTTTGGTACTGCCCCACCCCGATGCTATTAGCGTCTATCTTCACTAATTCTGCCAATGGGTCCATCAGTCTGCGACCTATGCTGACGGCTCCACGCACGGTAACATCTTCGTTAGGGAACTCCTCACGCGCCACCTTACTGGCAGAATATATACTTGCGCCATCCTCACTTACTACGAATACTCCTATATCTTCAGGCAAATGCAGTTTGCGCACAAACTCTTCTGTCTCACGACTTGCCGTACCGTTGCCTATAGAGATTGCCTCTATGCGATATTTCTTAACGAGCGTCTCGACACGTTCGGCAGCCTTTGCCCTGTCGGCACGTGGTGGGTGTGGGAATATAGCCTCATGGTGAAGCAGGTTACCCTCGGCATCAAGACACACCAGTTTGCAACCTGTACGGAAGCCAGGGTCTAGTGCCAGCACACGCTTTTGCCCCAGCGGTGCTGCCATGAGGAGTTGCTCAAGGTTCTTTACGAAAATGCGGATTGCCTCTTCGTCTGCCGTTTGCTTTGAAGATGCCGCAAACTCTGTCACGATACTCGGTTTGATAAGGCGTTTATAACTGTCTTCTACCGCCTCCCACACAAGGTCTGACGCCTCGCAGGGCATGTTGATGTATTGACGTCTAAAGCGGTCGAGGCAACGCTCATCGTCACCGTTGATGCTTATTGTGAGGTATCCCTCAGCCTCACCACGACGCATAGCGAGTATGCGATGACTGGCGCAGCGTGACAGTCGCTCTGAGAAATCGAAGTAGTCACGATACTTCTGTGCTTCTTCATTAAATCGTTCCTTCTCCTCCGCAGAGAGTTTTGAGTCTGGTGCCTTCTGCTTTGACGATATCACGGCACCCTTCTGAAAGTCGTGGCGCACTATGTTACGTGCTTTCTCATCTTCACTTATCTGTTCGGCTATGATGTCCTGCGCACCCTTTATTGCCTCTTCTACCGTCTCCACGCCTTTCTCTTTTGACAAGAACTCGCGTGCCTTCTTCTTAACGTTTGCATTAGGATTTTGGAATCTAAGGAAGAGAGCCAGCGGTTCAAGTCCCTTTTGTCGTGCTGCCTCAGCGCGTGTCTTACGCTTTGGCTTATAAGGCATATATATATCCTCCAGCACGTTGGCCTCCCAAGTATCGTTTATGCGCTTACGGAGTTCGTCTGTCAGTTTGCCCAAGCCCTCTATTGTCGTAAGGATAGTCTCCTTACGTTTGCTCAACTCTTTGAGTTTATCTAACTCATCGCTGATACCGGATATCTGTACCTCGTCAAGTCCTCCTGTAGCCTCCTTACGATAACGACTGATGAAAGGTATTGTAGCACCTTCATCAAGGAGAGAGATTACACTAAGAACCTGCTTCTGGCTTATACCTGTGCTCTTGGCTATAACTTGTGAATAGGTCTGATTCATTATTTTTTGAAATGTGAATAATTGAAATGGACGACAAAGTTACAAATAAAAATTGAGATTATAGACGGCACGGTGTAAAAATAATCAACGGTGAACAACAGCAACTTGAATCATTAATACCTTCGTATTGCACATATATACTCAAATATCCCGTAAGAGATAGATTCATGAATGGTTATTCCGCAAAGTGCCTGAACATCCGTAGAAGTACAAGAATGTCAGATTAATGAATTCAAGTTTCAGATTTAGGTTTGTACGGGCTGTTATTGTCTCTGCTACTTGCCTCAAGCAAGAAAGCCCAACAGCACATAGCCCAGGGCAAGCGAAGCGGCACCCTGGGTAACTCATTTTCAACGAACTTCGCCCTGAAAGGGCAAAAGCTTGAAATAAATCAGATAATGCTTTTGCCCTTACAGGGCGACATCCATAACGGATACATCCCCAGGGCGCTGCCCTGGGCTATGTGCTGTTGGGCTTTCAGCCCGTACAAACCTAAATCCGAAACTTCAGATTAATGAATATTAATATCGAAATAAAAACTGGTTTTCTCAGAATATTTTTGTTTTTGTATAGTGACGGTGAAAAAATAAACTGGTATAATTTATGTCATAGATTTTTGAGATAGTTTGGAGACATAAAGAAGGTTGCCCTCCCCCGCCAAACGGGGGAGAAAGCGAAAGCGGAGGGGGTCAATGCGAGCATTGTGACTGATGAATGGCTCCAAAATATCCAAAAAGATATGGCAAGACAACTTTATCTTAGATATTATTTATCTCGTTAAATTGTACCAAGTTATTTTTTACCGTCACATAATTCATCGTTTCCCCAATTCACCATTTTTAGTTACTGCAGCAATCGCAGCCGTATCTTCTTAAAAATAAAGAAGATATGCTTTCAAAATACTAAAACTATCAAATCACGTTGTGATCAAGTACTGATCGCATCGTGATTTGGGCCTTATTACACGATAAAAGGGGCTTAACTACAATGTAATCAAGCCCCTTTTAGAGTATTTCCGAAATTTACCATTTTTACAAGTCCGTAAAAGTATTGATTTTACAGACGGAAAACAGTAATAAGAACGCCAATAAAAGCACAGATAGAGGCATTACAGAAGCCACATAAGCAATAAAAAAAAGTTAAACGAACACACTTGTTACCTAAATACAGTGAAATTATTTCCATACATCGATATTTCTCAATATCTTTGCAAACACTTTTATAGGGCGCATAGACTCCCGTTAATCGCAAAACTGATTTATGAAAAATAAAATCGCTGCTTTACATCTATCAAACTTATGGCTCGCACTGCTTGCCATAACAACACTCGCTTCATGTACTAAATATAATATTGTAGGCACATCTGATATGCAAGACGTTGATGGACGGATGCTCTATCTACGTGCGCTGACTGGTGACAAACCACAGGGTTTAGATTCATGTGATGTGGTTCACGGAAAGTTCACATTCTCTGGCGCATTGGACTCCGTACAGGTAGTAATGCTGTGTCTTGACAACAATGCTGTAATACCGGTGGTACTGGAAGACGGTAAGATTACTGTGGAGATGAACGAACAGAGGCAGAGCTGTAAGGGCACTCCGCTCAATGATACACTTACCGCTTTCACCACACGCTATCGACAACTGGTGCAACAGATGGAAGATCTGGAACATACTCAAAACCAAGCATACATGAACGCGGAAGACATGGATCAGGTTAACGCAAGGTTAGGTGCCATACAGCAACTGTTATTAGAGAAGGAGGACAAGCTGGTAAGCGGCTTTATTGCTGATAACTTCGACAACTGCCTCGGTCCATACGTTTTCCTTATGTCAACACAGGCGTATGAATATCCTGTACTGACACCATGGATTGAGGCTCTCATGGCAAAGGCTACCGACACGTTTAAGAACAACCCTATAATAAAGGAATATATGGAAGCTGCTCAGCACAACCAAGACGTGATGACGGGAGCAGCAGACATTAAGGAAAATACACCGCAAATGGACGGGGTAACACCGCAAATGCCTGGCAACCCACATTCGGGGGCTATAGATAATAAACCCTTTACTATAGATCCTACAAAGTAACACCGCAAATGTCTGGCAACCCGCCTTCGGGGGAGGGAAACGATGCACCACAACAATAAATTATAGCAACAATAAAAAAAAGCGGATTCTCACAAAGAATTCGCTTTTTTTATTGTGGAAATAAGCATAAAATAGCACGTAATTGGTAGATATTTCTACAAAAAAGAAGTTTTCTGAAATTTTATTTGTACTTTTGCGGTAACAACCAAACGATGAAATGATAACTATGCTGACACTGATAAAAGGAGGAACAATAGTAAACGAGGGTTTACAACGTAAGGCGGATATAATAATAAAAGATGACCGCATTGAGGACATCATAGTAGGAGGAGACAACAATGACAGTGCTACCTACGACAATGTTGTCGATGCTACAGGCTGTATCGTGATGCCTGGCGTGATAGATACACACGTACACTTTCGTGAACCAGGATTAACACATAAGGCTGACATGGAGAGCGAAAGCCGTGCAGCAGCCTTCGGTGGCGTGACTTCTGTTTTCGAAATGCCTAACACTAAACCACAGACCACAACTTTAGAGGCTCTGGAGGAGAAGAAAGCTATAGCTAAGGAGAAGATGCACATTAACTACTGCTTCTTCCCAGGAGCTACTAACGACAACATTGAGGAGCTGCGCAAAATGGACCCTACAACCATTCCTGGCATAAAACTATTCATGGGGTCAAGTACTGGCAATATGCTTGTTGACAAGAAAGTGGCACTTGACAACGTGTTCACCGTTGCACACGACATGAATCTTGTGCTGATGGCACACTGTGAAGACACGGATACCATTAACAAAAACATGGCATACTAT
>CAKQDQ010000114.1 GCA_934229335.1 uncultured Prevotella sp. | reverse complement strand
ACAGGACTCACATTCACCCCAACAAAGGTATCAGGTTACGTAAACCGTTGTGGAACTGACGCTGGTAACGGTATCGTCATCACCGCCCATAAGGAGAACGGTGAGACAGTTGCGCTCGGTACATACACCGCATGGCGTCAGGGTAAGTCTTCATCAACCAAGGACTACGACAAGACTGCCATCGCAAAATATGAGATTACTCTCACAGCAGAGCAGCAGGCGCAACTCGCAGGCACCGATGGCTTCTATCTAACATCAGCCGTTGGCGTTGGTAGTGCCAAGGACGGCGCATTCGGTGAGGTAACTATCGAGGGTACAGTAAGTGGCACTTTGGTTGCTGTTAACAAGTACACTATCAGTGCTGTTGCTGCTCCTGAAGAGGGAGGTAATGTATCAGTATACCCTAACTCTGACGAATATATAGAGAACGACGAGGTAACACTGACCGCTACAGAGAACTTTGGCTACGACTTCGTTAACTGGACTGACAAGGACGGTAACGAGGTTTCAAAAGAAGCGAAGTTTAAGTACACTGTTACTGCTGACAATGTGCTGACAGCTAACTTTAAGAAGGTTAAGACATACGCTCTCGACATAAAGGTAGAGGGTGGCGCAAACGACTATATGGTATCTCTCTCACCTGCCGCTACCGTTGTTGACGGAAAGAATATGTATGAGGAAGGTACTAAGGTTACTATCACAGCGTCTTCTAACGCTATTCTAACCTTTACCAACTGGGATAATGGTGAGACAGCCTCTGAGATGCCTGTTATAATGAATGAGGATAAGAGTTTCACCGCTTCTTACTCTGCTGTGGACTACATCGTAGGTTGGGACTTTATCAAGCGTGGCTCTGCAGGCAGAGCAGCAGACTTCGCTGCAGCTGACAACGACGCCGTTTCGCTTGTTATGCGTAACGCTGACGGTGACGAGCAGGGATGGCTTGACAAGAGTGAAGAGGCTGCTGGTGGCTACGAAGGACGCCCAGCAGCAGTTAACTGGCGCACTGGTAGCAGCAATGGTGATGTTGGTAACTACTACTGGCAGACCGCTATCAACGCTGCTGCATTCACTGATGTGAAGATTATCACATCAATGGTATATAACTACAATGCTTACCAGAAGCAACTCGTGCAGTACTCTCTCGACGGTGAGAACTGGACTACAGCTGGTACTCTCGACCTGCAGGGCGCAAAGAACTGGGCTGACGCTACCGTTAGTCTCCCTGCTGAGGTTAATAATAATGAGAAGGTTTACATCCGTTGGATAAGCGACAAGACTTCTAACGTTGACGGTACTGCTTCTGTTAACGATGGTATAACACTCGGTGCTACATTCATTGTAGGTACAGCGAAACTTGTTGACGATGGTACCGCACCTGTACTCGTAAGCAGTGTGCCTACTAACAATGCTACAGGAATATCTGCTAACGGTAAGGTGGTTCTCACATTCGACGAGAAGGTGATGCTTACTGACAAGGCAAAGGCTACTATAGGTAATGTAGAACTCAAGCCTGTAGCAAGCGGCAAGACCGTTATCTGTGAGTATAAGGGCCTTGATTACTCTTCTGACGTACAGTTTACACTCAATGGTGGTTCTGTTGCTGACCTTACAGGCAACGCTATCGCTGAAGACATCGTTATCAACTTCCAAACTAAGGTTAAGCCTGCGGTAGAGAAGGCTATGTATGACTTCATCGTGCCTATCGACGGTTCTATCTCTGACGCTCTCGCAGCTGCCAACAAACGCGGTGCCTCTGCAACAGAACGTTATCGCGTGTTCATTATGAACGGTAAGTATGTATTTGATACTAACGGCACTACTACTGGTGGTGATGGCAAGACATACGATGATCCACGTTCTTACCTGACAGCACCATACGTTTCATTCATAGGTGAATCTATGGACGGCGTAGTTATAACAAACAAGACTCCTGAGGCTACTTGGGATAATGGTTTTGGTGCAGCGTGCCCACTTGAGGGTATTGGCAATGGTGATGTGCTCATCATTCAGAAGGATGGTCACGATGCATATTTCCAGAATCTGACTATCAAGACTTCTATGGGTGACGCTCACGGACGTGATATTGCACTTCATGATAGATCTAACCGTACCATATTCAAGGATGCTTGCCTGTGGGGTTATCAGGATACTTATGTATCAAATAGCGACAATGGCAAGTACTACTTCGAGGGTGGCGTGATACGTGGACGTACCGATTACCTCTGTGGTAAGGGTGATGTATATTATAATGAGGTAACACTGCAACAGTGCGGTGGTGGCGGTTACCTTGCCGTGCCTTCTAAGCCAAAGAAGTATGGTTACGTATTCAATAACTGCTATATAAAGAAGGAGACTTCTGACGTAACGTTCTACCTTGGTCGTCCTTGGGGAAGCGGCACACCAACGGCTTGCTTCATCAACACAAAGATGGACGCTAACGCCCTCGGTAACGGTTGGGCAGACATGAGCGGTGGTTGGCCAAAGCGTTTCGCAGAGTACAACTCTTACCTCACTTCTGGTACAAGCATCGACCTTTCTGGTCGTCGCACTTCTTGGACTGATAAGGAAGGCAATACCCACGCTAACGACCCAATACTTACACTTGACGATGTTCAGAGCATGAGCCTTGCAAACGTAATGGGTCAGGACGATGATTGGGATCCTACAGCACTCACAGAGCAGGCTTCTGCTCCTACGAATGTTGTGCTTAAAACTGGCGATAAGACTCTTACATGGGATGACAATAACTATGTTCTCTGCTGGGCAGTGTTCAAGAATGGTAAGTTCGTTACCGCTTCTACTACACCTACGTATGTAGTTGACGATGTTACTGCTACATGGAGTGTACGTGCTGCTAATGAGATGGGTGGTCTCGGTGAGGCTACTAAGGCTACAATAGCTACTGACGTTAACACTGTTAAGGCTGACACAAATAATGAGAACGGTGCTATTTATAACATCGCTGGTCAGAACGTAAGCAAGTCATACAAGGGTATTGTTGTGAAGAACAATGCTAAGTACGTGAAGTAAATTAAGCATAATCCTCCCATATTCGTGGGAAGGTAAAAATAAGACAGAGACCATATTAGTGCTGTATTTGCATTAATATGGTCTCTTTTTATTCGTGGAAGCAATGAATATGACACATTTGATAAAATATTGAAAACAAATCAAAAAGAGAGTATGAACAGAAATGTATAAATTTGCATCAATACTTTTACTGTGTATGTATAGAGTCATAAATACAACAAACGTTCAATAAACCAAATATTATAATATATGCTTAAACATTTGTCATTGTCTTTTCTTGCTTTCATCTCGACGTTATTCTGTAATGCGCAATCTGAAACTCCAGAACTGGAACACGTCATAGACATCAACGTCAATATTGATAAGGCATTCGCTGTAGGTAAAACTGCTATGGGCACTCGTAACATAGTTCCTATAAAAGGAGGTACCTTCCATGGTCCCAAAATTCAGGGAACGGTTGTTGATGGTGGTGCAGACTATCAATTAATAAACAAAGAACGCAGTGATCTTGAGGCTATATATAACCTCCGAACCGATGATGGCATTAATATACATATCCGCAACAAAGGCATCATCGCAGGACGGTACTTTTATTGCTCTCCTACGTTTGAAGCTCCAATAGACAGTAAATACTCATGGTTGAACAATGCTATTTATGTCTGCAAGCCTATAGGTTTTACGGACCACAGCATACAACTACGCGTATGGAAGGTGCAGGATAATTTTGAGGCTACCATACCTGCCATAAAGCCTATTCCTAACGAAATACGCAAGCCTGCCGCACAACAGGGAAGGATA
The DNA here is from genome assembly GCA_934229335.1 of uncultured Prevotella sp. Taxonomy (GTDB): domain Bacteria; phylum Bacteroidota; class Bacteroidia; order Bacteroidales; family Bacteroidaceae; genus Prevotella. The sequence continues at coordinate 3,907 of CAKQDQ010000114.1, read as the reverse complement.
GAGGTAATCAACTATACTGCCCATAAAAACGGCAGAACTATAATGAAACATGCACGTGTATATCTGCCATACGGCTATAATGCTAAAAATAAGAAAACTAAGTATGATGTGCTATATCTTATGCATGGCGGTGGAGATAATACAACGTCTTTCCTGACGCCACCTAAGGACTGGTTGCCACTGCGACAAATACTCGACCATCTCATCGCAGAGGGGAAGATACGACCAATTATTGTTGTCACGCCGACATTCTATGATGATGACGAGAAGATTGGCAACAACCGCATGGAGGATGCAACTGAGCAGACACGCACGTTCCATATAGAACTACAGAACGACCTTATTCCTGCCGTTGAGACGAAATACAACACTTATCTTGAGGGGAAGGACAGCATCTCTGTAACAAAATCACGCGCCCATCGTGCCTATGGCGGATTCTCTATGGGAGCACTCTCTACATGGTTCCAATTGGCATACGGCAACAATGCCGTGAGAAACTACCTCCCTCTCAGTGGCGACCTGTGGGTATATAATGACAAAGGTGAGAAACAAACACCGAAAGTTGCAGCCGAATGGCTCAACAGTCTGTTGGAAGCATCACCTTACGGTAACGATATCCAGGTGTACGGATATAGCGGTACGAAAGATATTGCTGGCAATCCGCAGAAAAACCTTACCGAGGCTCTCGATAAATATGCGCCTATGCTGCGCTACAATACATCTAACGCCAATCTGCATTTTGCTATGAAGGAAGGGGGACAACATTACTATGGCGACATCAATGAATACCTTTACTGGGCATTACAGGAGCTGTATGGCGTGAAGAAATAATGTGATACAATGTACAGGGAAATTGGTGGTGTCGTGATTCCCCTACCCGAAAACCTTGGAGATTTTGGGAAAAGAAGTGATTTTACATAGTGAATTATGAAGATTACCAACCTGACAGAAAAAAGTAAATGTATATTACTAAATGGACATTTCGCTCCTTCTTGCTCGGAGCTGCCACGCTATGTTTTAATGCACAGACATTGAGTGACATGATACTTCATACGGGGATGGTTACTTACATAAAAAAATGCTCAAAAAGTTGCAGTCTTAAAAAGAAAATATTATCTTTGCAGATGGAATTATACGTTTTACACAACTAAAACTCTTACCACAGCATCTAAATGACGCTGCACACGCATGATAATAACATAGGCAAAACGTGGAAATCCGCAACAAGAAACAGTATAAGAGATTTTTAATACCACAAGACTATGGGCGAATTCACAAAAGAAGAACTTGACTCCATTATTCTCGATAATAAAGTATTGAGTGAGACTGGCGCAACATTTGTTGTGCTTGATGAACACCTGCAAGTACTGTATGTTAACTATACTGCCACAGATACCGATAAAAAACTAAATCCGGGTGACCTGCTGAAGTGCTCTAATGCACTCGCGGCAGAGGGGGGATGCGGCACTCATGAGAACTGTAAGTTGTGCGAATTCCGACACATGGTGGAAGAATCTATACAGACGCAAACGAAGAAGGAAACTAACACGGAGCTGTTGATAAACGAAAACAGGGATTATAGTGTACACGCTGTATCTACACCTTTCATTCATGACGGGAAAGTATATACTGTAGTCTTGTTGGTTGATAAGTCGGATCGTCACCAAGAGTTGATGATGGAAAGAATATTCTTTCATGATATATTGAATATGTCGGGTGCATTGAATGGTATTCTTGACTGTATGAATAACGATGACTCGGAGGAAATGGTGGGCATCGTAAAGAATATATCAAGCCAGTTGATGAATGAGATATTGGCGCAGCGTGACCTTATTTATGCTAAAAATGGCATATTGAAACCTAAACCGCATAGGTTTAAGGCAAGCGAAGCTGTTGACTTTGTAAGAGAAAGTCTTGCGCACGTGTCGTTGGATATGTGGGCGGTGAAGCTGAATATTGTGTCTACACTTACCGATGAGATGCTGGATTCGGACAAGGGACTGGTAAGCAGGGTTATACATAATATGGTGAAGAATGCCTGCGAGGCAAGTCCTGGTACTACTGTGACGGTAAAGGCTGGCTGTGTAGATGATAAAATAAGATTCTCTGTACATAATGATGCTGTTATGCCAGCAGAGGTGAAAAGTAAGGTCTTTATTTATGGTAACTCTACGAAAGGGGAGGGAAGAGGACTCGGCACGTACAGTATGAAGCTTATTGGAGAGAATTATTTGAAAGGACGTGTATGGTTCTCTTCTGAAGAGGGAAAAGGTACTGAATTCTTTTTTGAACACCCTAAGGCGTGAATAGTTGTCGTACAATCTGCTGTGTAAACAAGAATAGGTGATGATTGGTGTCGGGAGATACTGTGCGCGGAGGACGCTTAATAAGAAATGATATAAAGGAATGGAGAAAAATAAACAGCATTATTATAGTGAAATATTGAAAATAGGTTTTCCTGTTGTTGTAGGACAGCTCGGAACAATTATACTTGGATTTGCTGATACGCTGATGATAGGGCATCATAGCACACAGGAGTTGGCAGCGGCAGGATTTGTGAATAATATTTTTAATTTGATATTATTGTTCTATCTCGGCTTTTCGTACGGGTTGACACCGATTGTAGGTAAGCTATATGGGATGGAGAGGAAAAATAAAATTGGGCAGAAGGTGCGCAATTCTTTATTGGCGAATATGCTCATTGGGCTTGCGCTTGTGGTGTTGATGGTTATATTATACTTTAACTTGGCTCGCATAGGACAACCTGAAGAATTATTGCCGATGATGAAGGCGTATCTTCTTGTACTTATTGTTAGCATACCATTTGTAGGAGTGTTCAACACTTTTAAGCAGCTTTTTGATGGGGTGATGCGCACGCAAATACCGATGTGGGTTATGCTGGCTGGTAATATTGTTAACATATTATTTAACTGGCTGCTTATATATGGCGTAGGACCTTTCCCCGAGTTAGGATTGTTGGGAGCGGGACTATCGACTATGGGGTCGAGAGTGTTTATGGCTATAGCTTTGTTTGCGATATTGTTGATAAAAGGAAAATACAGAGTGTATCGTGACGGATTATTGCATGGACATATAAATAAGGTGGATTTTGTGGAGATGAACCATCTTGGTTTCCCGGTCGCGTTGCAATTAGGCATGGAAACGGCAGCATTTGGACTTAGTGCTATTATGGTAGGTTGGTTGGGAACGATACCTTTGGCTGCGCATCAAGTTATGATAACGATATCACAGCTGTTCTATCTTGTGCTTGCTGGGTTGTCGTCGGCTGTGGCTATCAGAATAAGTCTTTTTGCTGGACAGAGAGATTATAAGGCGGTGAAGACTAATGCCGCGGATGGCTTCAGACTCGTTCTGTTATCATCTGCGATAACGGCTGTGCCTGTATTGTTCTTCAGGCATTACATCGGTGGACTGTTTACAAGTGATATTGAGGTACAGCAGGCGGTAGCTATGTTGATAATAGTCCTTGTTATATACCAGTTTGGCGATGGATTACAATGTGTATATGCTAATGCACTACGAGGAATTGCTTGTGTAAAGCCGATGGTTTATATCGCATTTCTTGCATATTTCATCATTAGTTTACCTTTGGGATATTTTTTAGCTTTCCCAATAGGACTGCATATACTTGGCATATGGATGGCGTTTCCTATAGGCTTAACTATCGCAGGCTTCTTGTATTGGCGACGTTTTAATAAGGAATTGGTCAAACTTCAGGATTCTGCTCCCAGTCTTTAACCAGTAGTGTCCTTACTTACTATTTTAGTATAATCCTTAATCCTCCACGTCTCTCTCCAGCAGCGGCGTTTCCAAGTTGTCGTTTCCATGCCGTTGTTCCCCCCCCCGCCGCCGTTCCGTTCCCCTCCCGTCCTCGAGCCGTGGCGTT
>CAKQDQ010000113.1 GCA_934229335.1 uncultured Prevotella sp. | reverse complement strand
ACCTACGCCATCATTATATCTGTCTCTTAAGAACTGTGGAATAGTAAAGACCTTTTTCTCTATCATCAGAGGAAGCAGGAACTTACCTACTACAAGAAGTGTTGCAGCCGCCATAAGTTCGTAAGCAGCCATCGCAATACCTGAATTAAATGCAGAACCAGACATTCCGATGAATTGTTCCGCTGAAATATTGGCTGCAATAAGTGATGCACCTACAGCCCACCATGTAAGAGTATTACCTGCTAAGAAATAGTCTGTAGAAGACTTTTCTTCTCCTTTCTTTCCACGACTAAGGAATACTCCAAGACCAACAAGGATTATAATATACACCACGAAGACTGCATAGTCTATGGTCTCAAATCCATTGTTTTTTAACGCTTCTAATACGCTCATTTTCTTTTTCTATTTTTATTATTTAGGTTGATAATTTTTATAGTGCTTTTCTTTTACCAAAGTAAAGTCATATTCTTACATACATTCACTTGTCGTATGTCACCATAATTGTAGAAACATACTGTACCCGAAAATAGTATGTTCCTACAATTAAAGTCGATGTTTTTATTTTACACTAAATGAATAGACAAGGTGGCTTGTATATTTCTCGCCTTTCTTAAGTACTGGTGATACCCATTGTTTCTTATTAGGAGAATCTGGATACTTTTGGCTCTCCAAACAAATACCTGAACGCTGAGGATACTTTATGCCTTTCTTACCTATAACCTTGCCTTCAAGGAAATTACCTGTATAAACCTGTATACCAGGTTCTGTTGTATACACAGTTAATTCGATACCTGTAGTTGGACAATAAACTCTTGCACACGGTGTTGTATCATCACCTTTTCCGTTTTTGTATGTCAACAAGCACCAGTTATGGTCATAACCATTTGCGTTTTTTAGTTGATCAAACGTAGTATCGTTAATATGCTCACCTATAGCATGTTGCTGTGTAAAATCCATAGGTGTCCCCTCAACTGATTTTTCTTCTCCTGTTGTCATATATGTATCATCAGAAGGCGTAAACTTCGCAGCGTTTATCCATAACTCTTGATCCAATACCGTAGTTGTTGGGTCACCACTCAAGTTAAAATATGAATGGTTAGTCATGTTAATTACAGTAGTTTTATCTGTAGTACCCTCAAATGCGATATCCAACGCGTTGTTACTTGTAAGAGTATATGTAACAGTAGCCTTTACATTACCTGGGAAACCGTTATCCCCATCAGGAGAAGCTATAGACAACTTTAGTGTGCTGTCGTTATTCTCTACGACGTCGTAAACCTGGTATTGCCATCCAGAAGGACCTCCGTGCAGACAATGTCCGAAATTATTTGTTGCCAACTGATATTTCGTACCATCAAGTTCAATTTTTCCTTTATTAATTCGATTTGCATATCGACCTATAGCAGCACCAAAATCACTTGGAGAATTTACGGAATCAGCATACTGGGCTACATTATCATATCCCAAGACAACATCCTTAAACTCACCGTTTTTGTCAGGAACCATAATAGAAACGACACGACCGCCAAAGTTCGTAATATCGACCTCCATTCCGTTCGCATTACGCAGAGTGTAAAGCTTTACTTGTTTTTTGTTGATTACTGTGTCGAAATCTGCAGGATTCAGTCCTGATTTCAAGCCTTCAGCCTCAGGTGCAGCACTATTACATGAAGTAAGCGCACAAGCTGCCACAGCAGCACATCCTACAATTGATTTAAGATTAATCATATTATAAATTGCTTTTTGGTTAGTTTTTCTTTAAGATAGAGATATCTAATTTTGATGTAAAATTACTATTTTTTTTTCTGCCAACAACATTTTATGAACGTTTTTTTATATCAAGTATTCTTTTTTCTGTTATTTTGTTACTAAAAATAGGTGTTTTAGTAATAACTTCAAAAACAAATGTGTCCATTTTTTTACAGCAGGTTCACAACTTTTGCAACATAACAAACACATATTTTTACCAAATCCAAGTTACTTTTTTTGCCAATTACAAAACGATATCTATCTTTTTAAAATAGGAGTGGGAATACATTTTATACTCTGCCTACAACGGAGTTTTGTCGTTACTCGTAATTATTCTATGACACATTTTTTATGTCAAAAAAACAGCCCTATTGGTAGCGTATACAATACCCAAACGAAAAAAAAGTCAAAACACGCAAGTATGAGACTCGCTTTTCAAGCAGTACCTGTACTAAATCAAGTACTATATCAAACATTTAATCAATTTACCAAATTACTTAAATATCAACTTTATACGCATGTTATTTTAATGGTTATTTCGTAATTTGTCACATCGCCATGCACAAAAGCATACTAATCGCCTGGCGATATGGCATCAATTATCCCACAATCAAATACAAACCACGTCACGAAATGGGTGTTTTCGCAGTACACAAAAAATGAGTATGTTGAGATATACGATGGCTTCAGAAAAACATCTCAGCAAGAAAGTTTACCTGTTATTAGGACTTATCATTTACAAACTCCTTTATTTGTGATATCATTTTGTACGCCTTTTCATACCCCATGGAATACACATTTTTCATTTTCTTTTCATTCAATTCAGTTCTTCCAATTTTCAGAGAATCATCAGGATGTATCAACAACGTATTTCCCTTTGCCGCTTGATTTGCCAAATAGTCAAGTTGCCGGTTGTACATCTCGTATCTTCGTGCCATACACTCTCCTACCATAGGATATTTTCTCGTGAGGAATTTTATAATCCAATTTATTTTGAGAGGACGTTTATAATAATCGCTCGGCTGTGTAAGGATAACGACATTTCTTTCATATCCCATTTTTTGAAACGCCTTAAGAGGTATAGAATCCGTTATGCCGCCATCTAATAACACATTTCCTTCTATCTCAACAGGACGAGATACTACTGGCATAGAAGCGGATGCTCTCATCCATTCAATCTCGTGGTGTGTAAATTTACTCATGCGATGATACACGGGCTTCCCATTAATGATATCTGTACATACCAACCAAAACTCCATTGGATTTGCCTCAAAAGTTTTTTTGTCAAATTTATCTATTTCAAACGGCACCACATGATATGAAAAATGGGGACTTACTATGTTACCAGTTTTCAGTAAGGGGCGTAAGCCTATATAACGTGGATCTTTCTTCAGCTGCACATTATACCTCAAAGCTCTACCTGGTTGTTTTGACTTATAGTTACAACCAAACAAAGCACCAGCTGACACGCCTATCATTCCATCAAACGTAATGTTTTCTTTCATCAAAGCATCCATCACTCCTGCGGTAAACAATCCACGCATTCCGCCTCCCTCAAGTACCAAACCTTTTTTCATTATTCTATCTTTTCCTCTTTTTTATACGCTGTTTGAACGATATAATCAGGAACCACCCTATTATGATTCCTGATTAAGCCTTACATCATATTACTACCGCAACGCTTATTTTTCAATAAGATTCGTTACTTCATTTTGTATCAATCGTTTACCCGTATTATTCTCAATCTTTACATTGTCGAGGAGTATATTCTTTGCAAAGTTTAACTCAGCTCCTATTACACACTCTGTAAATAAAGAATTTTTCATTTGCATGTTTTCAAGTGGCATTTCTGGCAAGCCATTAACATATATAGCACGCTTTGCACCATGACATACTATATTGGAGATATAGAGATTCTTAAAGCAAGGAGTCTCCTCAGTAACAGCAGGAACGGCATCCTTTGAAGAAGAGTCGTTATCAGCCTGTCCCGCAACAGGCTTATTTGCATAGTACAGGTCAAAAGTGAAAGCATCCCCCTTTATATCAACCATATTTATGTTATTCATATATATGTTTTCAACTACACCTCCACGACCGCGAGTAGACTTCAAGCGTATTCCTGTATCTGTACCGTTAAACAGGCAGTTGTTCACATATATATTCTTCGCACCACTTGACATCTCTGATCCGATAACAAAACCACCGTGTCCATGCAATACAGTACATCCCTCTATCAAAACATTCTGGCAAGGCAATTTCCAATCACGTCCCTCCTTGTTTTTTCCACTTTTTATACATATTGCGTCATCACCGACATCAAAAGTAGAATTTTTCACAACGACTCTGTTACATGACTCCAAGTCTAATCCATCACCATTTTGTGCATACCATGGGTTTCTTATTGTTACATGGTCTATGGTAACATCTTCACATTTAAGAGGATGAGTATTCCATGCTGGCGAATTACTTAAAGTGACATCTTGCAGTAATACCCTTTTACAATTACTAAACTCCAAAAGCACAGGTCTTTGTGTAACCCTACGCATATCCGGCTTGTCCGCCTTTCCAGCCAAGCTATCCTGTTTAGCGTCAGGGTACCATACATTTTTCAATACTATACCCTTCCCCGCCGTCAGTTCTTTCCATTGCGACTCTGTAAACTTTCCTTTTTTAGAAGGACGCCATGCTTGTCCTTGCGCATCAAAAGCTCCAGTACCTGTGATTGCGATGTCATGTTTGCCAGCAGCCCATAAAGGTGACATCTTCTTGTTTATGGAGTTACCCTCATAAACTGTAGGTACCATAGGATAAGCATCAAAATCCGTAGTAAACAACACCAAGGCTCCTTGCTCCAGATGTAACTCTGTACAATTTTCAAACTGAATAGGTCCCGTCAACCATATACCGGCAGGCACAACAATCTTTCCACCGCCCTTAGATGCAGCCTCCTTCATAACTTTAGAGAAAGCCTCCGTATTAACAAACGCACCATCTCCTTTGGCACCATAATCCGTTAACAGAAACGTTCTCTGTGGAATTTCGGGTAGTTTCACCTTTGGCATTTTGAACGGCATCTGGGCTAAACTCAAGCATACGCTGAAAAAACTTATGCCTACAGCCAATAACAAACTTAAATAATTTTTCTTGTTCATAGAATTAACGTCTCATTTTATACTTTTGCAAATTTATAAAAAAAAAGTCAAATACGTATAACTTGGTTCTCAATTTGAAAAAATATCACATCTATTATTGCTTATTTGAGTAAAAATTGCTACCTTTGCGTCTATAATTAACAAATATACCGAAATTACCAAATGGTCTCAAAGAAGCGCAATAAAAAGATTGCAAAAACATCGTATAGCAACGTAATGGGATTTAACGCTGTGTTTGCGAACGAAAAGGCAAACTTCACGGTTGGCATTACGTTGCTAATTGTTTCTGTATTGGTTTTTATCAGTCTTGTTTCGTATTTCTCAAGTAGTGCAGACGATCAAAGTTTTGTTCTCAATCCACTTTCTGATGACATTTTCAACAAAGGACGAGAATTTCACAATGCTTGTGGTTCATGGGGAGCCTACGTCTCTCATTTCTTGATAGCTATATGTTTCGGAATACCAGCTTTTCTTATTCCGTTATTTACAATTATGTGTTCTTTCGCTATGATGGGAGTGTATAAACTAAACCTATGGAAATGGTTTTTCTCACTCATGATAGTCATGGTATGGAGTAGCATAACATTCGCCAAATTTGTCAATCCCCTGCTGAGCAATCAGGTCTTTAACGCAGGTGGTAAACATGGAGAGTTTGTATGCCAGACATTGGAGGGCATGGTGGGTACACCAGGGCTTACCGCGTTATTGGCACTAACGGCTATTTTCTTCCTAACATATTTGTCATCTGAGACGATAATCATAATCCGCAAGATACTTAACCCTATAGGGTATATTACAGACAGGGTAAAATTCAAGGTTACCAATATAGGTCCTGACGGAAAGGTTATAGAGCCAGAACATGAAAGTGAGGCTTCTGACGAGATAAAGGATGAAGACGAAGAAGAGGCTGTAAGCACAGACCCTATAAGCCAGACGGTAGAGTTCGACGTAAACAGCGAACAGACTTCTATAGTGCTTCCTGTTGATGATTCACACACAGAGACAGAGCCTACATCAAACAAGAAAGAAAAAGAAGAAGTAGGTTTGGAAATTAACGAGGTGAAGAATGAAGAAGAAGCTGGGACATCCGTTGTTGTCGATAATTCCATAATGTCACCTTATGACCCCAAAGCGACATTATCACGCTATAAATATCCAACACTTGATTTGTTGAAGAAGTACGACAATGACGGTCGTTCCTACATAGACATGGAGGAGCAAAAGACTAACAAAGACAAAATTGTCAAGGTATTGGGAAACTTTGGTGTTGTAGTAGACAGCATCAAGGCTACTGTAGGTCCTACAATTACCCTTTACGAGATAACACTCGCCGCAGGAATAAAGATTTCGAAAGTAAGGTCATTGGAAGATGACATCGCCCTTTCATTGGCGGCACTTGGCATTCGTATCATTGCACCTATTCCTGGTAAGGGCACCATTGGTATAGAAGTACCTAATGCCAACCCACAAATTGTAAGTATGGAGTCTATCTTAAATTCTAAGAAATTCAAAGAGTCTAAGATGGCGTTACCTCTGGCATTAGGAAAAACCATATCAAATGAAATCTTTATGGTCGATTTGGCAAAAATACCACACCTTCTTGTTGCAGGTGCTACGGGTATGGGTAAGTCTGTTGGCCTTAACGCGATAATAACCTCTCTACTGTACAAGAAACATCCAGCAGAGCTGAAATTCGTACTTGTAGACCCAAAGATGGTAGAGTTCTCTATTTACAAACCACTGCTCAACCATTTCCTTGCCCAGATACCACCAGAGAGTGACGCAGACGAACCTATCATAACTGACGTGACAAAGGTTGTAAAGACCTTAAATTCTGTTTGTCAGGAAATGGATGACCGTTACAACCTGTTAAAGTTCGCAAATGTACGCAAGATAGAGGAGTACAATGAGAAGTTCTTAAACAGACAACTTAATCCAGAGAATGGCCATCGCTACTTACCATATATCGTCGTTATAATAGACGAGTACGGTGACTTGATAATGACTGCTGGCAAAGAAATAGAGCTTCCTATAGCACGTATCGCCCAAAAAGCACGTGCGGTTGGAATACACATGATAATTGCAACACAGCGACCAACAACAAATATCATTACAGGAACCATCAAGGCGAATTTCCCCGGTCGTATGGCATTCAAGGTAACATCTCAGATAGATTCAAGGACTATTCTCGACTGTGCTGGCGCAAACCAACTGATAGGTCGCGGCGATATGCTTATTATTGATAAGGGCGCACCTGTTCGTGTGCAGTGTGCCTTCGTTGATACGCCTGAGGTTATAGCGATAAATGAGTTTATAGAGAAACAACCTGGCTATGAAGGACCTTTTGAACTACCTGAACCAATAAGCAGCGATGACGCCTCTTCTAATAATGCAGAAGACCTGAGCAACTTGGATCAGCTGTTTGCCGGTGCCGCTCGTCTAATAGTAACAAACCAAATAGGAAGTACGTCTATGATACAACGTAAGTTTGCTATTGGTTATAACAGAGCTGGACGTCTCATGGATCAATTAGAAAAAGCAGGCGTGGTAGGAGCTGCACATGGTTCTAAACCACGCGAGGTATTAATACAAGACGAAAATACCCTACAGTCATTGCTTAACACCCTTGGTGCAAGTTAAAAACGATAGTACAAAAAAAAGCATAAAAACATGAAAGAGAAACTATTATTAATACTATTTCTGCTCTTATCCCTGACAACAGAGATAAACGCGACTAACTCTGCACGCCAAATTCTTGACAAAGCAGCAGCCAAGGTACCGCTGTCATACGGTGCCTACGCTACGTTTTCCGTATCTGGTAATAACATACACGCCATGCGAGGCACTATCGCAATAAAGGGAAATAAATTTAATGCCTCTACTGGTAACGCTATTATATGGTATGACGGTAAGACGCAATGGATT
>CAKQDQ010000112.1 GCA_934229335.1 uncultured Prevotella sp. | reverse complement strand
CCGTTACCGCACCTTCGTGTTCTGCGAATATACACTGGAAGTCATCGAAGTCTTCGTCGGTAACAGGTCGGTCGAGTTTACCGTCCTTACCCTTATGGTCTATGATGTAACGTGGCAGTGGTGCCTGACCAATAGCGAAGAGGTCGTGCTTGAACTCATCGTGAGGACAGTCGTACAGGAAACGCAGCGTACGTCCGCGAGAAGTAGTATTATCAATCACCTCAGCAACCAGCGAACCGCTTTCGTCAAAGAATAGCTTGTTACCAATTCTAATCTTACGTGCAGGTTCTACCAGTACGTCCCACAGACGCATCTCTTGGTTCAGCTCTCTTAACAGGAATACCTCAATCTGCGCATCCGTCTTCTCCTTCGTTCCGTACAGTCTGGCAGGGAACACCTTTGTATTATTAAATATAAAGGTGTCGTGTTCATCAAAATAGTCGAATATGTCAAGCAGTGTAAGAAATTCTCCCTTTACAGGTTTTCCATTGTCGTCCTTTTTGAAGAACTCTATAGTCTGCGACTTCTTATGTACTACCACCATTCGGCATTCGTCAGGTCTCTTAATAGAGAATGTATTTGTCTCACCAGCATCGTTAGTCACGGTACGTGTTATGCTGTGTGGGTACAGAGCTACTTGCGATGCAGGAAGGTTAAAATCAAACTGTGATAGCTTCATTATGTTATCTAAATTTTATTGTGGGTTATTTTTTCTTCTTGTGTATTTATTATACCATAATACGTATTATAGGAATCACACCTTTTTCCTTATCCCTATAATATATATAAGGTGTAGCTTTTCTTCATTACAGTGGCTTTACTTCTTCGTTGTTGCTTGTCTTTCGATGTCCTGTTCTTTTAGCCATGTTGCGAAGTCGTCAAGTGTTATGCAATCTTCAATCCTTACGTCTCCTAATTTAGTTCTGCACAGTGCTGTTAGGAAAGCTCCACTCCCTATCGCTCTTCCTATGTCTCTTCCGAGAGAGCGTATGTAAGTACCTTTGCCACATTCCACCCTTATTGACGCCTGCATCTTCTCGCGGTCGAAGTGCAGCAACTCTATGCACTCCACGTGTACAGGTTTAGCCTGTAGTTTCACCTCCTCGTCATTACGTCTATATTCGTAAGCCCTTGTGCCGTTAACCTTCACTGCGCTGTAAGTAGGTGGCACCTGCATGATGTCGCCCTCAAACTTCTTCAGGGTCTCCCTCAGCAGTTCCTCAGTGATGTGAGCTGTAGGGTAGGTATGGTTTACGGTATGCTCTCTGTCGTAACTGGCAGTTGTAGCTCCAAACTGTAGCGTTGCCGTATACTCCTTAGAGTCATACTGTAAGTTGGGTATCATTTTAGTGCATTTCCCCGTACACAGTATCAAGACACCCGTTGCCAATGGATCGAGCGTCCCTGCGTGTCCAGTCTTAATCCTCTTTACCCCGGCAGCCCTTGATATTCTGGTGCGTACAAACGCCAGTGCGCCAAAACTTGACATACCGTAAGGCTTGTTGATATGCAGAATCTCTCCTTCTTGAAAATTCATCCGTGTTATGTTTTTGTCGTTTTATGCGGCAATATGCGTTGTGTCTGCGTTTACATGCAGCTGCAAGCAATGGTTATCACGCCCACGATGGCGCAGTATATGGCAAAGTATACCAGTTTACCAGTTTTCACCAAGTTAATCATCCACTTACAAGCCAGGCATCCGCTTACGAACGCTGCGATGAAACCTACAGCTAAAGGCAACGCGTCAATGCCTCCGAAAGCCTCTTCGCCCTTCACCGCTTTTAGGATGTCGAGCAATGCCTCACCAAGAATAGGTGGGATAACCATGAGAAAAGAGAACTGAGCTAATTTCTCCTTTTTGTTTCCCAACAACAGTCCTGTGGCTATGGTAGAACCAGAGCGACTCAGACCCGGCATTACAGCCACAGCCTGTGCCAGACCTATGATGAAAGCATCTTTAAGGCTTATGTTATCCTTCTGTCGTGGTTTAGCATAGTAAGAGAACGTCAGCAAGGCGGCAGTAACAAGAAGCATTAAGCCAACTATCAGCAGACCAGAACCGAAGATGTCTTCTACCGTATCCTTAAAGAATACACCTACGATGCCGACAGGAATCATTGATATGATGATATTGAACATATATCGCGTCTCGTCATTCATCTCAAACTTAAAGATGCCTTTCAGAATCCACGCTATCTCGCTCCACAGAATAACGAAAGTGCTAAGCACCGTTGCCACGTGTACCGCTACAGTAAACGATAAATTCTCTTCACCGTTTAGTCCGAAGATGTGAGAGCCAATGGCGAGATGCCCGCTACTGCTGACTGGCAGATACTCAGTCAGTCCCTGCAAAATACCCAGTACTAAAGCTTCAAAAGTGTTCATTTCTCTTTAGGCTTATACATTATACCACCGATAATAGAAAGAAAGCCGATGAGACATATCACCGGAGCTATCTTAATTCGCATAGGAGAGAATATCTCACCATCGAAAACGTCGCGTGAAGAGCTGGCTCCTGTCATCATCAAGAAGCCGATAACGACTATAATCATGCTGATACCAATCAGTATGAAGTTAGTCTTGCCGAATGCAAAATCTTTTTTGTCCATTATTATATATATGATTTTTTATTCTAAATAGTAGTTGTAGTATATTATACCCTATACAACTTGCGTGTTGGCATACGCAGATAGCGGTTGACAGAGAAGAATACGCACATAGTAGATATTAGTATTCCGAAGCACAGCACCGATGCTCCCGTGATGGCAAGCACCTCCCATGTCACCACCTCCAAGATGTCAGGTTCGAAGTCGTACAGTGCATACACAATGCCAGCCAGTACAATGTCCGCTACGAAAGAAGCAATAAGACCTTCTATCACCGCCATAGTGATAAACGGACGTCGTATGAACGACCACGACGCACCTACCAGTTTCATCGTGTTTATGGATATGCGTCGGGCGTAAACCCCTAACCTTACCATGTTGTTGATAAGCGAGAAGGAGATAAACGTCAGCAATGCTGCAAGAATCAGCAGTACGATAGTAATCTTGCTAAGGTTATTGTTCACGCTGTCCATCAAGTCCTTCTGGTAGCTAACCTCCTCTACCTGCTTATATTTACGCAAATCTTTCGTAATCCAAGCCATAGAGTCAGCGTTGGCGCAGTCAGCCTTCAAGTGAACTTCCGCCGACGGTACAAAGGGATTCATACCTAAGAACTCCGAAGGGTCAGTGCCTAACGCCTTTGTCTGTTCCTTCAACGCCTGGTCGCGAGATATGTATTGCAGCTTTGTAACGTAGTGCTTAGTCTTTATCTTGTTACATATCACCTCCGCATCCCTGTTAGATACCACATCACCGAACATCACCGTTACCGTGAGGTTCTCCTTAACGTAAGCCGACAGGTTGTGGGCTGTGAGGCCTGTAAATACAACTATTCCCAGTAAAATGAGCACCAGCGAGGTACTTATGCACAGTGTCACCACTTGAAAACCACTGCCGCCCTTCTTTCCGTGTTTCTTCTTCTTTGACATATATATACGTATTATTCCGCCCCTCCGTACACTAAAGGGGCTTGCAGATATGTGCACAACTATGCAATCACGCCACAAAGTTACAACAAAAAAAAAGTGGAAACAAGCATTTAACCTATATTAACGTGCTTGAAAACATAATCCGAGTAATGTCGTCTGACTGCTCCTTATAATTAATAAGGTGATAGAATATATATAATGTAGCGGTTAGTAGAATCGTTCTGAAGCTATACTACCTTAAAATCGCACAATTTGTAAGTATTGGTGATATGTGATTTGTGTAATTCAAGAAAAAAGACGAAATTTGCAAGTAGAAGTGATTGTAGTGTGCTAAAGGTGTAGAAGACCACCTTACGTAAAACTGTTACCCTCCCATAGCTACTTTTCTAAAATTATGTTATTATGCCGATAATCCAAGCAAACATATTGTTCCTTTTACAGTTCGCCAGTTGTATAGTAACAGCGATACTCGGTTTGATGCTTCTCGTTTCTCATTTTCAGAATCATAGCGAGCATAAGGGCTACGAGGCATCACGCAATATGCTCACCGTTGCAATGTTCTGCTTGTCTATACATTTCGTCTTTCAGATGTTGTATGGCATCAGAGCTATGGGCGATGATGCAGGAGCATCGTTCAATATGCTTTTTTATGCACCAGCATCTTTTCTTGTGTCCTACGCGATATATAATATTGAAGGTTATCGTCAAGGCAAGCAACGCTTTGTAATGGTAGGTGTAGCTTCCATAGTTGTGACATATGTAGCCTTTCTTGTCGGTTTCTTGCAAACCCATAACATGTGTATAGGAAAGACGGTATACGTCATGATAGGAACCTATTTCCTGTCGTTGGTATACTATATCGTTTGTAACCTTCGTGCCATGTCGCTGCGTCACCGTCGCGTGACAGACCTTACTGGAGCCTATATGTTGCCTTACAACCAGTATGTGTGGGGCATTTACCTGTTGCTTTGTTCTATGGCGGTAATCATTACGACATCGCTTCTGTCACATTCGTTGTTACTAATAGTGGCTCCTTTTATGCTGTTGTCACTCTTTCTCTTCGTTATGGGTTTTATAGGATTGGGCAATCATATTATGCCAATCTCCGATGTGCTCACTGATGATGATGAGACGGAAGAGCCAGACTCTCTCGGTATTGTAGCTACTCAGTCGCAACGGTTAGAGCGTCTCACCGTAGAGCAAGAGGGATGCCTTACCCGTGAGCGTATGGAGGAAATCAACGCTGCCCTTAATAAGTGGTGTTTAGAAGGAGGCTTCCGTGACAATAGTGCCAACCTCATTATTGTGTCGCAAGATGTAAAGGTGCACAAGGAAGAGCTGTGCCTTTTCTTTGACCAGTATTTACATTGCACCTTTCGTGTCTGGCTGTGCGGAGTACGTGTAAAGGAAGCTCAACGTATGATAGTCAGCAATCCTAATATGCGTGTACGTATGGTAGCGATGGAGTGTGGTTTTATGTCATACGAACACCTTGAAGCGGAGTTTAAGAAAAAAACACGTATGACTCCTGAGGAGTGGAAAAGAAAGTATACGGTGTGATGAAAATTAATGTTATATCGGTTGTTCTATAAATGCTAAATGGAGTTTTATACGGATAAAACGCTTATAGAACATAAATAAAGCGATTCAATGTCTGACCCTTGTTGTTACAGTCATCGAATCGCTTTGTTAATTGTTCAGTAAGTTTTTTTTACATTACTTGATTATTATTTTCTTCCCGTTTATTATTGTTATTCCATGATCGGGTATGGTGCTGAGCTTTTTGCCAGATATGTCATGTATCTCCTCGTCGTTTGTTTTTTCTGTATTTATATTTCTTATATATGTAGGATCACAGATTAATTTATGCTGACCTTGGTTGTCGTTTATGTAAAATACTGTATTAGAATCGTATTCAGGAAGGTTGTAATATAAATCGATACTATATGCTGCTTCTTTTTCGGTAAACGTTCCTACAGTCTCAGGGGTAAGTTGAAGTAGATAAGTGTCTCTTTGTTGTTCTTTTCCCAATAACCATAGGTATTGATATGGCGATTCCATGCTCCATTTTATTCCATGTATATGTAGTCTTCCATCGTAGGTAAGTTCATATGTGATATTGTCAATCCCTTGATTGACTTTTGGTATTTGTTCTGTGATATTCATGTATGTGGGTAGAAAATCCCCCTGCACCTGCCAGTGCCATAAGTATATTGGTAAAGGTATGAATGGCTCTTCTTTATACTTTAGATAAGCTGTAATGTCGTAAATATCACTAATTAGATTGTTATTTTCTGTGGGTTGTGACACTGGCGCATTTCCCCCTATGCCCTCTAACCAAGTTGATATGACTGGTTCTTTATCGTCAGTCTCCGAAAAGACCGAGGAGATGGTTATAACTTTCAAATTAGTATCTTGAAATTTGATATTTGAAACATCCTCTACTTTGCATGAGTAATAACCAGAACCGCCAAACTTCTGTAATTGAAATTTATCGCCTTTGTTTACAGTGAAATCATAAAGAAGGATCTCCTTTTCTTTGCTTTTATCATATTGATAAACCTTACCATCTTCTTCTCTTAATATAGCATAAGTTGTTCCTTCTTCACTGTATGGTATTGTTCGTTTTACAACATTCTGGTATGTCAGTCTCTGATATGTGATACCATTTATTATGGTATCGCAGTCCTCATTAAAATGTAAATCGTATTTTACGTCAGGACCGTTATAGCTATCTCCTGTCTCTAAAGTTAGTCCAGTGTACAAAACTCTATGCCATGATTTTCCTTTCTCTATGAATTTTAGAGCTTGTACTTTCGTAATAAATGTAAATGTTAGGATCGTTGCAAAAATAAGATAATATATTCTCGTCATAGTACAAAATGGTTATTAGTTAATACTTCCATTAGATAAATATAAGTAGCTTCCTTTAGGAAAACTTAATTGATAATCCTTACATAATTGTATTTCACCTTTGTTTTTAATGTAAATGACAGAACCTGGCTCTAATTTAATAATTGCATTTCTTATAATTGCAGAATCTACAATGAGTGTTCCGCCTGACTTAATATACATACTAACACCTTTGTAAAAGATGCTCTCTGCTTTAAGTTCCAATTTTGCATGATTGTTAATCACAGTGTGGTTGTATATGTATTTTTTAATAGAACAGACAGAGTCGTTGTTTATATATACTGTATCTCGTAAATTTGAATCTAAATTCATTAGGTTGGTGTTAATAATGTTGCATATAAACCTCCTGTAACACAGACGTCCCCATAAAAGAAACCAGCGTAAATGCCTTTGTTCTTGGACATAACAGCCACAGGAAGTACAGATCCAAATACACCAACACCATATGTGGCTTTATTTGCATTTCTTAAACAACCGAGTATTCCATAGTTTCCCAAGGTTGAACCGCCAGCTATGCTGTGAACACCCCATACTTCTTTGTCTGTATTTTCCCCGTATGAATCGACAAATATCCCTTTGTATGATTTATTGGCTTGAATTGGGTTGTAAATATATAATCCAGACTTTGTATAATTGTTTGATAAGGCTGTGTTCCAAATCTCTATTCCATGTGATTTACCTCCATCAATGTGTATCGATGAGTGTTCAACTGAATATATTGATAGTTTAGAATCTGTAACGAGGGAATCTCCGATTTGTATTCTCCCATTGGGATTTACAATGAGTTGTGCGTGTGAATTAATCATTGTAAAAAACATCCATAAGATTAGTAATGCTTTTGTAGTTCTCCTAATAATATTATTGGTTAGGGTTAGTATTCTGTTATCTGATGCAAAGGTATATATTTTTTTATTGAAACGAAAGGAAATGTTATGTTATTTTTTATAAGTAGGTGTTCAAAATTTTTTTAATATTTATATAGGCTATTTTGAGGCAGCTGGTTTCACTGATAGAGGGAGCAATGCAGGCATTGTGACCGAAAACAGGGGAAGCAGATGACCCAAAAGAGACTGTATTAAATATTCTCAATAATACAAGAACATTAACTTACTTATAAAAATAATTTTGAATACTTACTTATTACGTAATGTTAAAAATAGCTTGTGCAGTTTTTATCTCAGATCGCTGAGATGTTTTGACAATATGAAGCCCCCCGCCAAACGTGGGAGAAGTGAAAGCGGAGAGGGGACGGTGCGAGCATCGTGGCAGTTGAATAGCCACACAATAGCCACCAAGATGAGGTAAAGAATGCGTAAAACTACATTACTCTAACAATAATAAAACTGGCAAAATTATTTTTTAAAACATGAGTCAACTTGAAAAAGTGCCCTCAAAACAGAGGGGTACCTCAAAATGCTTACAG
>CAKQDQ010000111.1 GCA_934229335.1 uncultured Prevotella sp. | reverse complement strand
TTCAACGGCAGCGTCACCACGCCGCCGTTTTTCTTTTCTCCCCTCCGCCTTATCCCAAAAGCGTTCCCTCCCGTCCTTGTGCGGTGGCGTCTCCGCGCCGCCGTTTTTCTTTTCTCCCCTCCGCATTAGCCCAAAAGTGTTCCCACCCGTCCTTGTGCGGCGGCGTTTCTACGCCGCCGTCACGTTTCATCGCCTTTACCCTCCTAAAGCTACAGGGAGATGTAAATAAACGTTAAAAAACAACTATCGACATAAAAAAACAGTATAAAAGTTTTAATTATCCGTTTATAATTAATAAATTTGCAAATGAACCCTATATATAGGTTCAAGACATAATAAAGGCGTTTACAAGACGCTCTATGTTTAAGACGTATCGAAAATTCTCGCAAAGTTTTCCATAAAATCCTGTCTTAAAGCAAGGGCAACGAGTAGATGTCCAGGATATCGTTATATCCATCCGAGGAAGGGGAGGTACATACGCATTATTGTATCGTATAGGTACAATAACAGTGTTATGTTCCCCCCTCTCCTTGGAGCGAATATATAGTATAGCGTGGGCACTGTCGTTGTTTGTTCTTCAGGATTAGGCAATGCGAGAGCCTTCGATACGTGGAACAAACAAGAAGCGACAGTGTTCCACGCTTTTTTTGTGTGTCTGTGAGTAGACCTAAAAGTTTAATCGATTATTTACCTATTATAAAAATGTTATGAAGAAATCGTTTTTTCTGGGCGTAACGATGTTTTTATGTTTTTATTGTTTATTAGCATGTAAAAACGAGAATGTTGATGTGTCAGGCTATATTATGGAGCGAGACTCCATAATACAAGATAACAAAGCCAAGACAGAACAACTGAATGAACTCAATGGCATTATTTCTACCATTGCTACAGGTCTTGACAGTATTGCTATGCAAGAGAACATACTTTATACGAACAAAGGGCGCGATGGCGTATTGCTTGACAGAAAACAGATTGCTGCAAATCTGAAATACATGGCAGAAATACTCGCTCGCCAACGAAATAAGATAAAATCGTTACAGGACTCACTTGCCAACAGAAAAGATACTAAAGGTGTGGAACAACTACAGCACGTCATCGAATTCCTTAACCAACAGTTGGCGGAGAAGGACAACGTGATACAGTCATTGCGTACGGAACTTAATAACTCAAAAAAGGACATAACACAGTTAAGTGCATCCCTTTCGGAAATGAAGATAAGAGCCAACCGTGCTGAAGAAAAGTCGAAAGTACTTACAACGGCGTTGACAACTCAAGACGAGGTACTTAACGAATGTTACGTTAAGATAGGAACAAAGAAGCAACTGTCATCGTCAGGACTTTTGAAAGGAGGTTTCTTGAAAAAGACGAAGGTTAATTATTCGGAGGTTGATAAAAGTAAATTTAATGCTGTTGACATAAGAAAATTCCGTCAGGTAAAATTAAAATCGGATAACCCTAAAATACTGACACCGCAACCAAACAGTCGCTCATATCATTTTGAGGATAATGGAGACGGTTCTTGCGTGCTCGTGATAACAAACCCTACGCTATTCTGGAGTGTAAGTAATTTTTTGATAATTCAACTATAAAAAAGTGAAGTTATGGTAAAGAAATTCTTTTTTTCGGTAATGTTCTGTGCCATTAGCATGATGACAATGGCACAAACTCAGTCAGTGACTCATGTTGTTCAGCGTGGAGAGACTATAGAAAGTATAGCAAAAAATTATAATGTCTCAGTAGAAGACATAAACAAGGCAAATCCTAATGCTGATGGTATGTTCTATGCAGGGATGAAACTGGCTATACCTGTAAGCGATGGAAGAAGTGTTAAAGATGATAAAATTTCAATACAGAAAGAATATGTAAAGTCAGAGAATTTTACTCAGAACGAGACATTACAGAAAGAAAAGGCTAAAGAAAGTGATAAAATAGTATCTCCAAGAGTTACTGAGCAAGACGAAAAAAATGGAGGATGGCATGCTGCTATAGAATTAGGCTACGGTTTTTTGGAAGGTTCAAGAAACTATATGTATGAAATTACAGGTGGTGCGAATTATATGTGGAATAATAATATTTATGCAGGTGCACGTGTGGGTTATAATAGTGCTCGTTATTCATCTTCCAAAGGAGGCTTTGATGCTCATTTTGTAGAAATACCGTTAGAGGTGGGATATGGAGTGCTAACAAAAAATAAGCAGTTTGGTTTTGCTCCGTTTGCAAGTATTTGTGGTAACATTAGTGTTTCGGCAAAGTCAAAAGTCGGTAGTGGAACACATGCTGTGGAGATAAAGGCTGAAAATGCAGGTGGCAAAATATGTATGGATGCAAAGTTCGGAATACGAGTCATGTTGGCGGGCTTTACTATCACAGGATCATATCATTTCCCAATAAATAAAAATCAAAAACGTTTCTTTGGTGAAGATAGTTATCCTGAGATTTCAATAGGTGGTTTTGTATGGTAAGAAGGTTAACTTATATAATAATGATATGTTGCATATTTTTTATACAACATATCTTCGCTCAAGACGCTATCATTTTTCGTGATGGTCGTGTAAAGTCTGTAAAGATTATACAGACTAATAACGACAAAACCATGTATAAGGACTCTGGCGACGAGATGGCGGACGAGGAGTTTGTTGACAATAAGACCGTCTTCATGCTTAAGTTCAAAACTCGTGGCAATGTTGTCTTTAATAGCGAGGGAGAACGCATACTAACAACGTCGGAGTCAACAAAAATACCGAAAGACGCTATAGTCATTTATTTCAAAGACGGACGTGAGGTGCCTGCATACAGTCTTACCATGGATGAAAATGCCATTTCTTTCAAAACGAAGAAAGCAGGTGGAATTCTAAAGAAGTCAAACGAAAAACCTATCAGTGCGCCAAAGTCAGAGGTCTTTATGATAAGTTATCCTGACGGCACTAGAGACATACTTACCAACATAGCCATCGAAGAGCAACGCAAACGCGAAGAGGACGAGGCAAAACTAAAAGCGCAGCAGGAGGCGGAAGCCAAAGCAGCGGAAGAAGCCGCCGCTGCACTTGAGGAAGAGAAGGCAATGCAGGAAGCGCGCAAAGCAACAATCATAACTTCGAAAGGGATAAAAATGAGGGTATGGGTATATGGTGATGACGGTAAGAATGTGTCATACAAGAAGGAAAACTCTGTTAAAGCACCAATGTTCATGATGAACAAGAGTCGCATTAGAAAAATACAGTATTAACGTAAACAGTTCTTTTTATGAAGAGTTATAATGCAATATTACTCCTGTTGACAATGTGTTTTTTCGTCCATGTAAAGGGAAAAGGACAGAACATTGTGAATCTAACTCATGTCATGCAGCGTGGAGAAACTATAGAAAACTTAGCAGATAAGTATATGCTATCAGTGGATATACTAAAAAAAAATAACTGGGGAAATGATTTTTATACGGGAATGCCAATTCTTGTACCAGTAGACAAGAAATATCTATGGTTACGATCAGAGGAAGATGGAGAGCGTATTCTTGCAGACATAGCAGGATATTTTGCAGAATATAAGAATGCTTTACATGTGTTTAATTCTGGAAATTATAAAAAGGCTAAAGAACTCTTTGATACAACCATTCGTAATCATGGAAAATATTTACCATGTGAAGAAGCTTATTTTGCAAAAGCTATGTGTGATTATAATCGCAAGAAATGGACTTCTGCCATTGACGGTTTTACGGAAGTTATCAATATTGAAGGATGTTCAGATGATTTGCGTGAGAAATGTCGTGGATTGAGAGATGTGGCAAAGAATAAGCGTGCTAATCGTAATCAGCGCACGGCTGCAATCCTTGGTGGTATATTCCAAACTGCCGCTGAGGTAGGGACTGTATATATGGCGCAAAGTCAGTCTAATGCAGGATTTATAGGTAATAATAGTACATCGTTATCTACAGGAAGAACATTTGCAAGTATGAGTGATGCAGAATTGAACAATTACGTAAATACAAGTCTTACTCAAATTGCCAATTATTCCGTTATGCAAGTGGAACAACAGTGGAGGCAGGAGGAAATGCAACTGAGGACATTGTTTGTATCTACATATCGTCAGATGCATGGAAGAAATCCATCAGAGCAAGAGATACAAGCGAATTACAATGACTATATGATGAAAAAAGCTAATGCCTACAAAACCGCTCAAGAAGCAAGTAGTGGAATGTATGACAAAGAGTTGGGGATAAGCAAAAAATCATCAGTAAAGACTTCTGGTACTTCTTCTGATAAATCCTGTTATTCGTGTCATGGAATAAAAAAATGCTGGACATGTAATGGTGCACGTACGTATTGTAATCCGCTTAATGGTCAATACGTAAAGTGTCCTAACTGTACAGACGGGTTGTGTCATGTATGTCATGGTACTGGAAGGTTATAACGGGCTACAATGTTGTAGTGGGAGAGGAACGAGATAATCAATAATAAGAAGTTGCACACGACACGAAGATAGTGTATGTAGTATGAATTTTTGGAAAAAATGGCTACTATTTCTCTTAATGTCCATGTACTTGTGTAATAGCGAAGTAAGGGCACAAATTCCATGTGTAGGAGAGGAAGATGCTTCTACTCTTAAAGTTCCGAGTGTTAGTCCTGGATATGTAGACAAGGCTATTTGGACTTGCTCAAATTCTTCTATAATTTTTGTCGATAAGTCTACTACTTCTGCAACAGTCAAGGCTACAAGGCCTTTTGATGGAACAGCAACAATTGAACTATTATATGTACAAAAATATGTGGACTCCAAAGGATTTACGAGAAGTATAACTTATACGAAGAATTACTATGTAAGGTACAAATATAAAGAAAATGGAAATGCACAGAAAATTCCAACAGAACTGGTTGTAGAACCTCAAATCAGAGTGGCATTAGGAGAAAAAGCTAAAATTAAATATTCATTTGTTCCAGAAGGAAGTAGTGCTGATATATATACTTCTCTAAATCCCCAAAATTATTTCAATGGAATTGTAAATCACCCTGATGGGAATTACTTGGAAGGTTGGGCAAGAGCTGCAGGAGAGACATCTGTTCAAATTTATTTTTATGATAAAAACAAGAAATGCATTTCAACCTATTGTAGTGTAACTGTGTATGATCCATCATGGACAATTCCGCAAAGTATTAGTATTACGCCTGTAATGTTGTTAAAGAAAGGTGATGAAAAAAGATTATTCGCGAAAATGACTCCTGCTAATGCTAACACTTTTATGAGATGGTATGGAGGTAAATACTCTATAGCAACAATTAATAATGGGATAGTTTTAGCACGAGGAACAGGTATAACAAATGTAAACGTGAAGACTTCTGAAGGGCTTTTGGGACGAAGTACAATTGTTGTTGTGGATGATGAAAGTTACATAGCAGGAATGAAAAAAGCGATAAACAGAGCAGCTAATGCTATAGAAAAATCAGAGATGGAAATTGTAAAGTAATATAAAATAATCATGAACAATATCATTTTACAAAAAGTCAATAGAATATTATTGGTATCCACATTTGTAATAATTACTGTAATATTCAATTCCTGCTCTTCAGGTAATGAAATTATAGAAAAAAATCCTCTAAATCCTCCCCAAAGTGAATTACCAAATAATCCAGAAGGACAACCAGAGATAACTGATATTCAACCAATATTGGAATGGGGGGATGATGTTACAACAATTAAGGCCAAACAGAAAAATTTAACAAATAGTATTGATAGTGATACTCTTCTGCGGTATACAAATGAATCAGGTACCTTTGTTATAGATTATTTCTTTCAAAATAATAGTCTTGTTAGTGCGTGTATGACTAAGGCCAACGTTTCAAATGTAAAAGATATAATGGGTATATGGACAAAAGATTATACTGAAATAACAAGTTCTGATGATATCTTTTTACTCTCTTCATCTGATAAGTCTACTTTAGCATATGGTAAGACTCTTGCAGGAACAGATTATAATTATGCTTCAATTGCATGGAGCAAGGTAAGTTCTGCTGATGAGGAGATTGAAGAATATGATTTTACACCGTCAGGTACAATAGATGGATACGACTATGTAGACTTAGGAACTGGTATAGGATGGGCAACAAAGAATGTAGGAGCAAGTTCGCCAGAGGAATCAGGTGGATACTTTATGTGGGCGGAAACAATACAACATTATTATGATTATAATTGGTGGTATTATAGCCTTTATACAGGAGATAAAAATAAATACC
This sequence comes from uncultured Prevotella sp., assembly GCA_934229335.1. Lineage (GTDB taxonomy): Bacteria > Bacteroidota > Bacteroidia > Bacteroidales > Bacteroidaceae > Prevotella. Next base: position 1,685 of record CAKQDQ010000111.1, on the reverse strand, counting down.
TTGATTATGACAAGTTTCGAACACCGTATAGCAATATAGCGGGAACATCTTATGATGTAGCTCATATTCGCATGGGAAGTCATTGGCGTATGCCATCAAGAGCAGAATTCTCCTCACTAACCAACAACTGTGATATTCAGTCAGGTAAATATCATAACGTTGATGGTTATATCATTACGGGGGCTACAGGAAAGAGCATTTTTATCCCGAAAGCAGGATACAAGGTAAGAGAATCTACATACTCTGGTACTTGTTTATGGAGCAGTGAGTACTGTACAAAGCCGTCAGCATATAGTGCATCTATATATTCTAATACTGTAAATGTAGTAGATGAAGAAAAATACTATGGTCTTACAGTGCGTGGGGTTACAGAGTTAAAGTAATTAAATGTAATGTTCTGTAAGATATTGGGTTAGAATTTAAGTGACGACAGTCATTCTTGCACGTTATAAACCACTAATAATATAATGACTATGAACAATACTACTACAACGAAATCCACAAGAATTATAAACATCTCCTTCTTTATGGCACTCTGCATCGTGTGGACACATTCCAGGTTTGGCACCGTAGAGGGAATACCACAATACTTCCATTCCTTCTTCGCATTTAACGAAATAGGGGAGAAAGTAGTGGCAGGCTTCTTCTTTATCAGCGGATACCTCTTCTTCAGAAACTACAAATTAGCAGACTATGGGAGAAAGCTAAAAAGCAGAATGAAAACGTTGCTTATACCTTATATAATATGGAACACGCTATCCGCCTTAGGGTGGTATCTCGCCATGATGATAGATAACGGCAGTTGCGTAGCCGATAATTACACATACGAAAGCGTCGTAAGCGTAATAAGCAACATACTCTCGTGCCAGTATTCCGTTTTGTGGTATGTAGGAGTACTGATAGTCTATGCCATAGCCTCACCGTTATTTTACGTCTTGTGCCAGAAGAAATGGGTAGGCATGACGTCCATAATAATGTTCGCTATCATTGGCGTTGCGTTTCATCACCCCTTCTGCAGTCCAGTAGTATGGATGGCAGTATATATGGCAGGTGCGTTCACCGCCATTTATTACAAAGACTTCTTCTATGAAAGACAGAGCGTCTTGCTAACGGTAATATCCCTTATCGTCTTCCCCGTCGCATTCTGGCAGAATCATGTGCACGATAGCATGCTAACCGTGAACCTATGTCAATGGAGTGCCCCATTCTTCTTTTACGGCATATATGACATAGCCGACCGTTATCTGCATTTTAATCCACATAGCGTATACAAATACTCCTTCTTTCTTTATGCAGCGCATTACATACCACTACACGTATGTCAACGCCTCGTAATACGGTTAGGCGATGGAACAGCAGCCTGTTGGATAGCATATATCCTTGTCCCAGCATTAGTAGTCGCATTATGCTTGGCGATAGCACTCTTCCTTGACAGAAAATGTCATCGCGTATATGCGGTGCTGTCAGGCGATAGATAAAGAAATCCACGTCGTCCCTTCCACCTGCCGCCTTTCCGTTCCCCTCCGTCCTTGGGCGGCGGCGTTTCTATGCCGTCGTTTTTTCTTTCCTCCCCTCCGCCTTCCCTCAAAAAGTTCCCCTCCCGTCCTCGTGCGGCGGCGTTTTTACGCCGTCGTCCATCCACCACCCCCAAAGCCCCATTATAACGCCGCTACTCAACCAAAATC
>CAKQDQ010000110.1 GCA_934229335.1 uncultured Prevotella sp. | reverse complement strand
GATGGGTAGGGTGGTTCATGTCCGCCTGCTCATGCGTCATAGGCTCACCGATAGTTACACCGACAGACTGTGCCAACTGCTCAATCTGTGACAGTTCCTTAACCGCCTTTTCCACTGTAGGCTTAGCAGCACGCTCAATAATCTCCTTGTTATCCTTTTTTTTTTATCGCAAAAGAATAATTCTTTTGTATTATTGGCTTATAATTCGTGAAATTTGTATAATTTTGCAAAATAATAGAAATATGAACACAATGAAGAAAATAATTTTATCATTGACAATGATGTGTATGGTGTGCAAGAGTAGTTACGCTGTACAATATTGTCATTTAGATACCTTGACCAACGTAACAAGAACAAACTGGAGTATGCCGAAAACCGATGCGGACAGCATAAAAATGTCTTTCGGAAACATAAAGCCATACAAGTTTAGGGATGACATGACGTATGCAGGCATCCCTTTGTTTGTGGCAGGTATTATAGCGAAGAGCGAGAAGACCAGTTTCCGTCAGGATTATAACAACAATAATGCCCGTACCCGCCTTGTAACAAACTTCCATAATGAGTTAGACAACTACACGCAGTTTGCGCCAGCCGTATTAGCGTTAGGCCTTAACTTTGCGGGAGTAGAGGGTAGGAGCGACCATTGGCGTTTCTTAGCAAACAGTGCCATGGCTTACGGCATAATGGCAGCGATAGTAAATCCTATCAAGAACACCGCAAAAGAAATGCGTCCAGATGGCTCAACACGTAATTCCTGGCCTTCAGGTCATACAGCGACAGCCTTTGTCAGTGCGACCATCTTGCACAAGGAGTATGGCTTGACACGTAGTCCTTGGTATTCTGTTGCAGGTTATGGTCTTGCCACAGCCACAGGTGTAATGCGCGTCTTGAACAATCGCCATTGGGTAAGCGATGTACTCTCTGGTGCCGGCATAGGTATCTTATCAACAGAGTTAGCCTATGGCATTGGCGACCTACTATTTAAGGAGAAGCATCTCAAGCGTAATGACCTTGCTACAGTGGCAAATATAAAAGAGCATCCATCCTTCTTCAGCATCTCTATGGGTGTAGGTTTAGGTACCAGAAACCTCACTTTCTCAGGAGAAGAATTAGGCTTAGGCGATGCTTCAACCAATAAGCCAAGTGATGTAAACTTAAAGTTTGGCACAGCCACCGTAGTAGGAGCTGAAGGAGCCTACTTCTTCCATAAAAACATAGGCATAGGCGGTAGGCTACGTGTAAAGAGCAATCCTATCAAGGGGTGGAGTGATGTAATAAACCTTGAGCGTGCCCAACTTGAAAAATCTTTCAACAGCCTACGTTCATATGAAGCTTTCGATTATAACCGTTGGGCACCAATCCATGATTTGACAATAGAGTCAGACCACATTACCGAGTTTGCCGCCGACCTTGGTTTGTACTTCAATTTCCCCTTGTCAAACCGTTGGACATTAGGAAGCAAGTTGCTTATCGGTAGAAGTATAATTCAAGACTTAGACGTCAACGGCCATTACGCAGGTGAATCAATAGACGTAAACTATGATGGCGACAATACAATGTATTATACTTATTCCTCACCTTACGACGTGACGTGGGACTATCTTACCGTTACTGGCAACAACAGCATGAAGTACGGAACAGGCATCTCGTTGACATACGCCTACAAGTCCAACTTCTCTTGGAAGGTCTTTGCCGATTATGATTTCACGCGCAAGCATTATACCATGGAGTATGACCAATACTCATTCACCAAGCAAGCCTTCCCACTGATGTATGCCTTAATAGAAACTTTCGCTGATGGCGGAAGAGCATCGTCAACAGTAAAGAAAAATATGAATACGTTTGTGTTAGGAGCAGCGTTCACCGTATCTTTCTAAACACACAACTTATGCCCATTGGGGTGGTATCAATGTTAAGAAAAATACGGGGTAGCGGTCCCCTAACGCCACTTATATGCCATGGTTCGAGAGAGCCATGGCTTTTTTTATGTACATATCAGGCAAGAGAGTAGGCGTTAGCACAGCGAGAAAGTGCATAAATATAGTGATAGAAATGGTTACTTGTTTCGCTCTATATACATAAAGACAAGTATTCAAGTGTAATATAGAACACTTAGTGACATTACAGTTCATGCCGTTACAACAGTTCAACATTTTATATACACTCAAAAACGCCAAAGAAGAGAAACAGATGAAAAAATCAATTATTTTATTTTGGAAAGGTCTGACAGGCATTATATCAGCCACAGCCGAATGGTTCACCGTGATACTTGGCATGAAAGATGAGTCAAGATATGGCATCTTCATCCGTCGTGTTGTAGGAGGCAGCTTTGCGTTCATCATGTTCGTGATAGCCTGTTCAGCAGGCAACGCACTGTACAAATGGGTTTATCAGAAAGTCAACGCCGCAAACAATTTAGACGCTTCCTGCTACCACTCACAGTACTTGTCACGCAATGCCACCTATAACAGTCGCCCCAATCAAATAGATAGTTATGTAGAAACACGCGATGGCAAAAAGACCGTCACCGGCATACATTGGATATCAAAGCCATTAGGCGACGATTCACTTGTATGCTATAGCAATGGCGAGACTCGTGGTTACTTCAATATGCTGACAGGCGAGATAGCCATAAAGCCACAGTACAAGCACGCCTGGGTGTTCTCTGACGGCTTAGCTTCAGTGGACGACAACGGAATGATAAAGTTCATCGACGCCAAAGGCAATGTAGTCATAGACTTAAACATACCATATATAACAGGAGCAGAGGGGTATGTGTTTCACGATGGATACTGTGTGATACACGGCAACAAACGAGACAAATATGGATTGATAGACAAAAAAGGTCACTGGAAATTAACGGCAGACTATGATGCTATTGCTACAAAAGACACATTCATTATCGTAAGCAAAGGTGGAAAGCAGAGTGTGCTTACAGAGAGTCTGAAAACAGTGGTGCCACCTATGGAAGCGAGCCTTTGGATAGTAGGTAGCTACATAACAGCCACGATGAAAGACCATACTCTGCGCCGATATAATTTGCAAGGTGAGCTGACAGACGACTTCATGATTCGTAATGTCTTCAGAATGATGTACGATACCAATGAAATACACTACACAACAGCCCCAAGCAGTGATGACGATGGCAATCAGACAGAAGAGTCAGTGCCAACTCCTTATCAGAAAATAGCAAGCTGCAAAAAGTATGAGGCAGAAGAAGGCTGGTATGGCCTGATGTCGCCCAATGGTAAAATAATAACCCCACCAAGATATTGCGACATTACAGCCATAGGCCACGACCTATACTTGTGTAAGACAGACGACGTCAGAGGTGAGATGCTAAATAGTAAAGGGCAAAAGGTTAGGTAAACCTTTAGGTACTTACTTGTTAGGGTGGTTCTATAATTAATAGAATCACCCTAAATACTATTCTTACATACACCAGTCACAAATATGCGCTGTTTAAGTGGCAAAAATGATAACTATCTAATCACCATGCGAAAGGACCGTTATCGCAGTGCGATAACGCCCAAATCGTATTGCGAAAAGGGCGTGATTGTAACGAGAGCGAGAAGCAACGTAAAATGTCAGCAAGGCAAGAAGGCGAGCAACAGAAAAGTGCCCAATGTCTCATAGGCAAGAAATACAATTCGGGAATCAGTAGAAATACAAGAAAAAGAAGAAAAACAGGACAAAAACGTTAATATTCGTGCAATTTTAAGTAGCAAAAGAAGATTTTTGTTTTAACCGACTTATAATTCGGAAATTTTATCTAATTTTGCACAAAAGATAAATAGATGCAGCTTATACGATATACCTTTATAGACCATAGCGACAGAATGTCAAGATATAGTTAGCGTAACCTCACCATCTTTTAGAAGCCGAAAAAAGTGTAGAAAAATAATTGAGCAATAACTTATAACTAACCATCATGAAACGAAATAGAAAAAAGCATATAGTGACAATATTACTCCTACTGTTGATAATAGTAGGAGGAGGGTATGTGTTTTCAGACGATTTAGGTTCGTTTGTCTTTGGTGAGGCGGATAACAGTAAGTCTGTCGAAGCTCTGAAAAGTTATAATGACTCAATAGAAAAAACCGAACAATACAGAAAAATATTGCCAGAGGTGATGGCAGAAGTGTATCGTACATACGCCATCAACGAGATACGTGATGCAGAAGAACACCTCAACCGAATGGGAGATAGCACAGATTTAGAATATTCATATTACGAACGCGAGAAGATAAGCGAAGCCAAAACACTGCTCAATACCCAGCCAGAGAAAGCAGCAGAATTGTATTTCAGAATGGGAACGTGCCAAGATTTGTGGTCTATTCAGAAAGCTATATTAAAAGAAAAATATGGCATAGTGTGGTATACACCAGCAGAGCTGAATCCAAACACAAGGTATGATTAATGGGGCAAGCTTCAGCCCTGTCGTCATCTAAATTTTCTTGTTATACACAAGCAATACAAAGCATAAAAGATAGATTAATGCTCTACAAGTAGAGCGAAGCGCAATAACAGCTGTACTCAATTCCTTTCTCGTTTGATTGTAAATGTAAAAATATGTTAAAGGTGCGATAATTTTGTGTCATGACATAATAATTTGGCATATTTTTCGTTATAATTGAAATAGGTTAAACGTATTCCCTAAATAGTGGGGGAATGAGAAAGGTCACTATAAGTAAGGAATTAAGATTGTTGGTTTACATTTAAGGACGATATAGAATGAGACAGCTAAAGATTCAGAAAAGTATCACAAACCGTGCGAGCGAGGCTCTTGACAAGTATCTTGTAGAGATTGGTCGTGCTCCACTTATCACCATTGACGAAGAAATAGAACTTGCGCAGGCCATTAAGAAAGGCGGTAGAGCAGGTGAGCGTGCCAAGAACAAGCTCGTAACATCCAATCTTCGTTTTGTGGTGTCAGTGGCTAAGCAATATCAGCATCAAGGATTGTCATTGACCGACTTGATTGATGAAGGAAACATCGGTCTGATAAAAGCGGCACAGAAGTTTGATGAGACACGAGGATTTAAGTTCATTTCCTATGCCGTGTGGTGGATCAGACAAAGTATTCTACAGGCAATAGCAGAGCAAAGCAGAATAGTACGACTGCCATTAAATCAGGTTGGTTCGCTGAACAAGATTAACCAGGAAATCAATAGATTTGAGCAGAAATACCAGCGTCATCCAAGCACAAGCGAATTGTCTGAGGCTACAAATATTGACGAGGACAAAATCTCTCAGGGTATGATGGCTGATGGGCATCACGTATCTATTGACGCGCCTTTCCAGGACGGTGAAGACAACTGTATGATTGACGTCATGGCAGGTGGCGAAGATTCACGTACAGACCGCACTGTAGACCATGAGTCTATGGCACAGGAGCTTAACGCAGTGCTCAGCAGGGTGCTGAAGGAAAGAGAGATAACCATTATCCGAGAGTGCTTTGGCATAGGATGCCACGAGAAAGGACTGGAGGAGATTGGCGACGAACTCGGACTGACAAGAGAACGTGTACGTCAGATAAGGGAGAAATCTATAACAAAACTCCGTGATAGCGGTAACTCCAAGATTCTGATGAAGTATCTCGGATAAACTAAATTTGTGTTCTGACTATACTGACAAGCCATGAGCTCGCTGGTATAGTCAGAATTTTTTTATGCACTATAACAAAATAAAGGAAAACAATATGAATCATCTCGTGATAATGGCAGGTGGTGTTGGCAGTCGTTTCTGGCCTATGAGCACCGTAGACAACCCTAAACAGTTTATTGACGTGTTAGGAGTAGGACGTTCACTAATGCAGTTGACATACGACCGTTTTAAGGGGATATGCTCACCAGAGAACGTATGGGTAGTAACAAGTGCCGACTATGTGGAGAAGGTAAGACAGCAGTTACCTGACATTCCGGCAGAAAACATACTCAGTGAACCATGCCGACGCAATACTGCACCATGCATAGCATATGTCAGCTACAGAATTAAGAAGAAAGACCCTAAAGCTAACATCGTGGTGACACCAAGCGATCACGTCGTTATGGATGTACAAGAGTTTCAGCGCGTTATAAACGGTGCAATGCAGTTTGCTGGTGAGACAGACTCTATAGTGACATTAGGAATGAAGCCTACAAGACCAGAGACAGGCTATGGCTACATACAGGCTAACATGGCAGAGCGCAGTATGCGTAACAAAGAGATATTCCAGGTAGAGTCGTTCCGCGAAAAACCAAACCTTGAGACTGCTAAAGAATATATAAAACATAACAACTACTTCTGGAACGCGGGCATCTTTATTTGGAATGTCAGCACCATTGTCAACGCTTTCAGAATGTATCAGCCAGCGTTAAGTCGCATCTTCGAGTCTATGACAGACGTATATGGCACCGACAAAGAGCAGGCTGCCATCAACGAACACTATGCGGAGTGTGAAAATATATCCGTAGATTATGCCATAATGGAAAAGGCAGAAGAAATCTTTGTCTTCCCAGCAGACTTCGGATGGAGCGACCTGGGTACGTGGGGATCATTGCAGACATTGACGAAAAAGGACGCTAACGGCAATGGATTGATAAGCAACAACGTTAAGACTTTCGAGACTACCAACTGCATAATCAACGTAGAAGGCAACAAGCAGGTGGTTGTTCAGGGACTCGACGGTTATATAGTAGCGCAACGTGACGGTAGACTCCTTATCTGTAAGCTCTCTGAGGAGCAAAGAATAAAGGAGTTCTCCGCGGAATAATCTTCCCAACATCGGACTTACAAAAAGCTATAAACGATAGCATAATACCGAGGTGGAAGAGATGTAACTGTTCTGCGATAATAAAAGACGGTGCGTCATTACCGTGCTTCGCACAGTGTGTTTAACGTTAATCTGACGTTAATCTGTCATTAATATTTTTCTTGCCTGTATTAAATATAGGGTGGTAATTCATAGAACCACCCTATATTTAATGTTAGACTAATGGAGCCTAACGTAAAAAGAACTTTAGAATTAATAACGCCATGAAGCCTTCCACGCCTTTCCCGTCTTACCTATTTATTACTGTTTTGACCTTAGGAACAGGCATCTATCTTGAGAGGAAGGTAGCTTTACTGTTAGGAGATAGCTGTTTGTTAACGTTAATACTCGACCCCCTACATCTTGGCATAGCGTCACTCTTCTTTACCATCATAGCCTTCTTGTTGATGCATAAAAGTGAGTGGGCAGCAAACATTACACTTTCTCTGTCCGTCCTCCTCTTCGGCATGACCATAATGTGTTTCCATGACTATAAGGAAGCACGCTCACCATCAGCAGACGATACCGTGCTAACACATTTTGTGACGATGCAACGCCAACGTCTTGCCACTATATACGAAACACAAGGGCTGCATGGCGATGAGAAAGCAGTAGTAACAGCCATGACACTTGGCGACAAAAGCGAAGTGTCACACCCCTTACGGCAAGATTATAGCAGAAGCAGCGCGTCTCATGTCTTCGCATTGTCAGGACTGCACGTAGGAATAATATTCGCCTTCTTAGCCTACTTCTTACCACGTAAGCGGTATCCTGTTGTAACAGCCTGCCTGATAGTCACAGTGATATGGCTTTACACCATGCTTGTAGGCTGCCGTCCGTCAATAATACGAGCTGCCATAATGATAAGCATTTACACGTTGATACCGTTGACAGGACGTCGACCCACCGCTATATCAACAGTGCTCACCACAGCCCTCATCGTGCTGATTGCCAAACCAGTGTGGTTGTTCGACATAGGTTTTCAGATGTCATTCTCGGCTGTGCTGTCCATAGTCGTCTTCTATCAGCACCTGTATAATCCTGGGTTACTGACATACAAGCGAACAAAGTATTGGAAAGATGTTCCTGACGAACCATTCTATCGTAACCCCAACTTCAGTCTGAAGAATACTATTATAGAT
>CAKQDQ010000109.1 GCA_934229335.1 uncultured Prevotella sp. | reverse complement strand
CTGAGGGAGGAGCTGATTAAGGAGTATTACGATGCGCTGAAGTTATACACGGAGGTGCCTTCGTTTAAGTATTTCAACGAAAGGCTACAGCTATTCGTGCTGTTCCGCACGTTGCAGGTGCTTGGTGCGTATGGCTTCAGAGGTTACTTTGAACGTAAGGCGCATTTTATTCAGAGCATACCGCCTGCTATACAGAATGTGCGACAGCTGATAGAGCGTAACGATTTCCCATACCCTTACCTTATGGATGTGCTGAAACGATTAACGGAGATGCCGCAGTTTGCCGTAGAACAGGAGTTGCCTGCGGAGCGTAAGGATGGCTATCGCACTACGGACGCTAATCCATACAAATCGGTTCCTGCCGACGGTAAGGCGACGTTCTCTAAATATGACGGTAAGGGACCGTTGGTGGTTAAGGTGTTCTCGTTCTCTTATCATAAGGGGATTCCTGCTGACGACTCTGGCAACGGAGGAGGATATGTCTTCGACTGCCGTAGCACGCATAACCCTGGACGCTATGAGCCGTACAAGAAGCTGACTGGTCTGGACGAGCCTGTGATACGTTTCTTGGAGGATGATGGGGAGATTCTTACTTTCTTGGAGTCTGTTTACAAACTTGCTGACGCTCATGTGGCACGATATATACAGCGTGGCTTTACGTCATTGATGTTTTCTTTCGGATGTACTGGCGGTCAACACCGCTCGGTTTACTCTGCGCAACATCTTGCGGAGCATATCAGTAAGAAGTTTGGGGTGGAAGTAAGGTTAGTACATAGGGAACAAAAAATAGAACAGACGTTCCCCGCAAAGAAATGAAGAATGAAAAATGTAGAATGAAGAATAAAAAACGGGAGTTACTAAATGAAGAATGGGAGTTTCTAAATTCTTTATTTAGTAACTCCCATTCTTCATTTTTAATTCTTAATTCTTAGTATTCTATTTTCTCTAAGAACAATGCATTGCCGGGCATTGACTCTCCTGCCTGCGTGCGTTTCTTGCCCTCTATGACCTGACGGAATTCTTCTATTGTCATGCGATGACGCCCTACTTCTACTAAGGTACCGACAACGGCTCGCACCATGTTACGCAGGAAACGGTTGGCCTTGATGCGAAAATACCATTCTGTAGGCTCACTATCGCCATCAAGGGACAATGGGAATGATGGCGACACCATGCCTTGGGCTATTGGAATCCACCGTGCTTCCATGACATCGCATAACGTTGTCTTTACATCTGTATGGCTCTTACAGAAACAAGCGAAGTCTTTATAGTCGAGAAGTAGTGACGCTGCCTCGTTCATTAGCGCGAAATCGAGATTGAAATGCGTCTGCCATACATACTGACGAGAGAAGGGCGAGCGGACTGTGGAGATATAATAATGGTATGTTCGTGCCGTAGCTGAGAAGCGAGCGTGCATGTCGTCTGGCACTTCTTCCACCTTATATATATGTATATCTGGCGGCAACATCCGGTTAAGGCGGAACTCAAGGGTTGAGTAGCCTCCACTCTTACAAGCGAAGTCGGGCAAGACGGCGTCAAAATGCGCTACCATATGGCGCGCATGAACACCAGCATCGGTGCGTCCTGCGCCTACTATGTCAACAGGAGTGCGCAGCAGTATGGAGAGGCAACGCTCTATCTCGCCTTCTACTGAGATGCCGTTGGGCTGAATTTGCCAACCATGATAACGTGTTCCGTCGTATGAGAGGTGTATGAAGTAACGCATTTTGTTGTTTTGTGGTTTCGGGATTTTGTGGTTTTGAGATTATCGCTTTATTGAAGGGTGATTCATTTCCCTTATCTCTACCCTTCGTATCTTTCCGCTTATGGTCTTAGGGAGTTCGTCTACAAACTCTATGATGCGTGGATATTTGTATGGCGCTGTCTCACGCTTAACGTGCTCCTGTAGCTCTTTCTTCAGGCTGTCATCGGCTTTTGACTTGTATTCGTCTGTCAATACTACGCTTGCCTTGATAATTTGACCGCGTATCTCGTCTGGAACAGCTGTGATGGCACACTCTACAACGGCAGGATGGGTCATCAATGCTGACTCTACCTCAAACGGTCCGACACGGTAACCTGACGTCTTTATAACATCGTCTGAACGTGATACGTACCACAGGTAACCGTCTTCATCGTAATATACTACATCGCCTGTATAATACAGACCATTCCTTATGCGTTTCTCCGTCATCTCATCGTTGCGGTAATAGCCTTTGAAGAGTCCGAGAGGCTTTTTGTCTCCCACGTGTATCACGAGTTCACCATGCTCCATAGGCTTTACCCACATACCGCGTTCGTCAACAACATCTATGTCAAACTGAGGGTTACGAACGCCCATAGAACCTGGTCTGGGCTTCACCCAAGGATATGTCCCTACTACGAGCGTGGTCTCTGTCTGTCCGTATGCCTCGTATATGGTGATGCCTGTAAGCCGTTTCCACTCTTCAAAGACTTTAGGATTGAGTGCCTCGCCTGCCGTGGTACACCACTCAAGTGACGAGAGATCGTAGTCTTTTACCTTTTCTCTGATAAGATAACGGTATATCGTTGGTGGAGCACAGAAGGACGTAATGTGGTAGTCTTGCATCACACGAAGTAGGTCGGAGGGATGGAAGTGTCCCTCGTAGTCGTAGACGAAGACGGTGCCTCCTGCCAACATCTGACCGTAGAACTTGCCCCATACCGCCTTGCCCCAACCGGTATCGGCAAGCGTTAGGTGCAGGGAGCCTTCGTGTATGTTATGCCAATACTTGGCTGTTATGATGTGTGCCAAGGGATATGAGTAGTCGTGCATGACCATCTTCGGCTCGCCTGTGGTGCCACTGGTGAAATATAGCAAGAAGTTGTCGGTAACTTTATTACGTGATGGTTGCTCAAACGGTGCTGCTTCTTCTATGCCTCGCCAGTAATCATACCACCCATTGGGCACATTAGGTCCTATGGAGATGCAGTGGCGCAACATCGGGCAGAAGCGTTTTGCCTTCTGTACGTGCTCAAGGACTATGGGATCGCCACACGCTACTATCGTACTTATGCCTGCCATATGGCATCTGTACATGATGTCTTTGTTGGTAAGCATATGTGTTGCGGGTATCGCCACTGCGCCAATCTTATGTAACGCCACCATAGTGTACCACCACTCTATGCGCCTTTTAAGTATCAGCATCACTCTATCGCCCTTCTCTATGCCTATCTCTTGAAAGAAAGCGGCACAACGGTCGGTGGTGTTCTTTAAGGCACGATATGTCACGTGCTTCTTTTCACCATGGTCATTAACCCATAGTATCGCCTCTTTGTCAGGCGTTTCTGCCGCGTATGCGTCTACTACATCATATCCGAAATTAAAGTCTTCGGGTATGTTTACCTTGAAGTTTTGAAGGAAGTCTTCATAAGAGGAGAAGTCTTCCTGCTGTAAAAATTTCTCTATCATTTTCTACTTTCACGTTTTTTATTTCTCGATTGCAAAAGTATTAAAACAACAGAATATAGGTATCGTATTAACGTTTATTAATGCTGAAACAACGTAAGTGGGCGACGAAACGCACTTAACGGTCTAACCACTTGCGCACTTGCGGTTTGCGTGTGCGACTAACTATTATCTCTAATGATGGTGCTGACTTAAGTTTCAGCAGCTCTTTGCCGTTGACAAGTCGTTCCATGCCTCCGACCTGTTCTATTGGCACGATGTACTTACGGTTGACACGCATGAAAAGGTTAGGGTCAAGCTGTCGCGACAATGCATCAAGCGACATATCTATTGGGCATGATGTGCCGTCAAGCAAGACCAGATAAGTGGACTTATGCTCTGAGACAATATACTGTATGGTGGACAATAGCACTATTCTCTCACCATTAAACGACTTCACCACGAAGCGTTCTCTATACCTCCAACGGGCATTTGAAGCTTTATGAACGCCTTTTTCCTGCGTTGACGCGTCACGTAGGTTAAGTAGTTGGCATGCCTTTAATACGGCTTCAGAGAAGGCGATGTCGTCAAAAGGACGCAGAAGATATGAGAGACTGCGGAACGAAAACGCCTGATACGCATAATCGGCTGTGGACGAAAGGAACACTATGGGGACATCATTGGAGGTGTATGACAAGGCTTCGAATACCAAGCCATCGGGTAACTCCACCTCTGCCACGATGATGTCGATATCACGATGCAATGAGAGATAGTCGCGCCCCTGCTCTACTGACGTTATAGGTCCTATAACATCATAGTCCGTCCCCATCACCTCAAGCGTATGACGCAACTGATGGAAATTGTATATATCGTCTTCAAATATCAGTATCTTCATTACTATTGCCTAAGGAATTGCGCGTTGGCGAAACGCATTTCCATACTATATGTAAAACTCTGACTCGTCAACGAGTCCTGCCCTAAATGCGTATTTCATAGCATCGTGGGCACAGTTGACACCAAGTTTACGAAAGATGTTCTTACGATGTGAGTTGATGGTGTGTATGCTTGAGAAGCGTTCTGCTGCTATTTCCTTTGTCGTCTTGCCCTGAGCAATAGCCTTCAGCACCTCACGCTCGGTCTGAGTAAGATCGTCTTTGTGTTTTTCTTGTACCACAGCATTCTGCAACAGCACCTCGGTAGCATGCTGGGCGATGTATCTTTCCCCACGTAGCACATAGCGTATCGCCTCACGCAGAATATCTACTGGTAAGTCTTTATAAGCTACTCCTATGTGCTGCGTCTCATACAGGACGTAACGCAGAAAGTCAGGAGTTAGCTCATCGCTTAGAAGAAGCCACGTAACACACTTGTAAGCCTCACTCATAATGACCAGGCTCTCGCTGTTTTCAAAGTCAAACAACGTATAATCAAGTACTACCGCCGTGTTTTTCTTGTCTTTCAATAATGTAGCGAGCTGCAACTTGTTGTCTGCATGGACTATCTCTATATTGCCATTACCTACCACATCTTTTGTAATTGTCTCAACCGCAAGGGATGTTAGCGGTTGGTTATCCGCTATAATTATTCTCTCAGCATTCATTTTTAATGAACATTTACATTGTATTCGTATTGTACACTCCAATATATTTCACAATGCAAAGATAATACAATTTATTGAAAGTGACAAGAAAAAGAATACAAGAAAAGTACGAAATAAGAATAAAAATTTGCTTATCTGTGATTTATTATTTACCTTTGCAACAACCTATGAATCACGAACCAAAAGCAATTAATACTATGTTAGAAGAAAAAGACCTTTTACAATTATCGCAAAAAGGTATCAGTGAGGAACAAATCAAAACTCAACTGCAACAGTTTGCTACAGGATTCCCATTCTTAAAACTCGAAGCTGCCGCTTCAGTAGGTCGAGGTATCATTGCACCGACAAACGAAGAGGCGGACAAATATGTTAAAGCATGGGTGCAATATAAGGACGAAGGCAAGAAAGTAGTGAAGTTTGTGCCTGCATCTGGTGCCGCAAGCCGTATGTTTAAGAATATGTTTGCCTTCGTAGACGCTCCTTACGATGTGCCGACTACGGACTTTGAGAAAAAATACTTTGAACACATCAAGGACTTCGCTTTCTATGATGCTCTTAACGAAGCGTGCAAAAAGAATGAAGGGAAGGACATTGACGCACTCATTGCTGATGGTAACTACAAGGCTGTCGCTGCCAATATGCTGAAGGCTGAGGGACTAAACTATGGTCAGTTGCCAAAGGGTATGCTGCTATTCCATAAGTATGAGGACGGTGCACGCACTCCTATGGAGGAGCACTTGGTAGAAGGCGCACTATACGCAGCGTCAAAGGGCGAGGCTAACGTACACTTTACTGTGAGTCATGAGCACGTGCCTTTCTTCAAACAGAAGGTTGCAGATAAGATGGAGAAATACGAAAAGGAGTACAATGTGAAGTTTAACATCTCATTCTCTGAACAAAAACCATCTACTGATACTATCGCTGTAAATCCTGACAACACGCTGTTCCGCAACAGCGACGGCTCTCTGTTGTTCCGACCTGGTGGTCACGGTGCGCTAATAGAGAACCTTAACGAGATTGATGCTGATGTTATCTTTATCAAGAACATTGATAATGTGGTGCCAGACCGTCTGAAACCTGAAACCGTACATTGGAAACAGGTGATAGCTGGTGTGCTGGTAACCCTGCAAAAGAAGGCATTTGAATACCTCAAGGTATTGGAAAGCGGCATATATGACCACGCTAAGTTAGAGGAGATTATTCGCTTCGTACAGCAGGAGCTGTGCTGCCGCAAGGCTGATATCAAGGAACTGGAAGACGCTGAGCTTGTTATTTACCTAAAGAAGAAGCTGAACCGTCCGATGCGTGTATGCGGAGTAGTGAAGAACGTGGGCGAACCTGGTGGCGGTCCATTCCTTACCTATAACCAAGACGGCACTGTTTCGTTGCAGATATTAGAGTCAAGCCAGATAGACAAGAGCAACGAGGAGTACATGAAGATGTTTACCAATGGTACACACTTCAACCCGGTTGACCTCGTATGCGCCGTTAAGGACGTAAACGGTAAGCCTTTCAACCTGCCCGATTACGTAGACAAGACGACAGGCTTCATTTCTTCTAAGAGTAAGAACGGTAAGGAGCTGCGTGCCCTTGAGCTACCAGGACTATGGAATGGTGCTATGAGCGACTGGTCAACAGTATTTGTTGAGGTGCCTCTTGGTACGTTTAATCCGGTAAAGACCGTTAACGATCTTTTGAGAGAACAGCACCAGTAAAGCAGAAAAGAGAATAAGACAACGCCATAATAACAGGCAATAATAAATCCCCGCCACTGGCTTTTACAGCTAATGACGGGGATTATTCTTTATGATTACTTACTACTCGCAACCTATATTTATTACTTTCCTTTGCGATATATAAACTTATTCAACCTCTGAGAACTGGTCTTTACCTACAGAGCAGAGTGGGCACTCAAAGTCATCTGGTAAATCCTCAAATGCTGTTCCTGCTGGTATACCAGCCTCTGGCACTCCTACTGCTGGGTCATACTCCCAACCACATACGTCACATACATACTTTTTCATAATCTTGTCTGAGTTTAATGGTTAATACTTTGTTTATTTCTTACGTTTGCAAAATTACAACATAATACGCTTGTGACCAAAGAATAAACGGAAAGTTTATGGTAAATTTAGGCATCTTACCATTATTTACCTTTTCCTTTCCGTTCTTTCCCATTACTTTTCTTCTGTCTCTAAGTATTTATTCACTATCTCATTAGCATCGCCTACGGTTATCACACCATCACCGTTCATATCTGCCGCCTCTACGTCTACGTCTTTGTCTTGCAAACGGAGGTAATAATTTACTGTCATAGTAGCGTCAGCAACAGTTACTGTTCCATCGCCATTAACGTCTCCCATAATCAGGTTGCCCCCCATAAACTTGAAGGATATGCTACCATCTGCATTACGTGTGATATTCGTTATCGGCTTGTTTACCTCGCCTCGGTAGGGATGATAGTCCGCGATAGAGTTCACTACGGTATCTGATGTCTCCCAAGGGAATGGGTCACCTTTTAGGTCTCCCCTCAGCTGTTGATAGCTCATGTAGTTAGAATTAGTCTGAGGCAGTGAGCTTCTATAACCACTTAACAGCTTTCCGTCTGCTGGAAGTATCGTTATACGCGGTGCTCCAACCGTATTATTAGGACAGGTAAGATTGCTGAAGTATCTCTTGTCATAGTCTATATGCGTCACTATCATGCCGCTTGCAGCTACACTTCTATACCATCCTGAGTTTTTACCTGCAGGTATATTCTCCAGTATCCATGACTCACTATTTTGCTCGTCGTTATCATTTACCACACGCATGGCAGTACCACCACTGCTCAATGGTGTCAGCGTTACGTCACAACGACTATTGAGCTCGGGTATCTTCTCTGTCCATCCCATCAACTCTCGCTCCCACGCAGAGTAAGGTATAGGGTCATAACC
>CAKQDQ010000108.1 GCA_934229335.1 uncultured Prevotella sp. | reverse complement strand
GCCTAACGCTATCGTTGATGTCGAGATAGAGAACCTTCGCAAGATGGGTGTTCACTTCCAGACGGATGTTATCGTAGGTAAGTCAATAACAGTTGACGAACTGGAGGCTCAGGGCTTCAAGGGTATCTTCGTAGCATCAGGTGCAGGTCTACCTAACTTCATGAATATACCAGGTGAGAACCTTATCAATATCATGTCTTCTAACGAGTACCTTACTCGTGTCAACCTTATGGATGCGGCTAATCCTAAGACTGATACCCCAATGAACTTGGGAAAGAACGTTCTCGTTGTGGGTGGTGGTAACACTGCAATGGACTCTTGCCGTACAGCAAAGCGTCTCGGTGCTAACGTTACACTTGTTTACAGACGTTCCGAGGCGGAAATGCCAGCACGTCTCGAGGAAGTTAAGCACGCTAAAGAAGAAGGCATCAACTTCATGACTCTGCACAACCCTGCTGAATACATTGGCGATGAAAACGGTGCAGTTTCCAAGGCAGTACTTGAGGTTATGGAACTCGGTGAGCCTGATGCATCAGGCAGACGTTCTCCAAAGCCAACAGGCGAAAAGGTGACGCTCGATGTAGACCAGGTTATTGTAGCAGTAGGTGTATCCCCTAACCCACTTGTACCGAAGTCTATAAGTGGTCTCGAACTGGGACGCAAGAACACCATTGCGGTTGGCGATGACATGCAGTCAAGCCGGAAGATGTTATATGCTGGTGGCGATATCGTAAGAGGCGGAGCTACCGTTATCCTTGCCATGGGCGATGGACGTCGCGCTGCTGCCAACATGCACGAACAATTGTCAAAGAAGTAAGAAGAACGTTTTCGTTAAGCCAAATGAGCAGAACTAAGTTTACTTACTTTCTGCCATGGCGAGAAAAGGAACATGAATATGAATGGTTTATATACCATATTGTTGCTCATACTAAGCAATGTCTTCATGACATTTGCTTGGTATGGGCATCTTAAGTTACAGCAAACAGGCGTATCTTCCAACTGGCCACTAATTGGAGTTATAATATTCTCGTGGGCTATAGCTTTTTTCGAGTATTGTTGCCAAGTACCAGCAAACAGAATTGGATTTATAGACAATGGTGGACCATACAGTTTGGTACAGTTAAAGGTAATACAAGAATGTATAAGCCTTATAGTCTTTGCCGTAATGTCAACTATAATGTTTCAAGGAGAGTCGCTTCATTGGAACCACGCATTGGCGTTTGTCATGTTGATAGCGGCTGTATACCTTGTCTTTATGAAATAATAAATGTCTAATCATTTAACACCTGTGATTTATGAAACACTATGCAGAATCAGAGCTAATAATAAACCCCGACGGCAGCGCCTTTCACTTGCACCTTAAGCCGGAACACCTTGCCGACAAAGTTATATTAGTCGGAGACCCTGACAGAGTAAGCACTGTAGCGTCTTTTCTTGAAACTATAGAAAATGAGGTTAAATCACGTGAATTTCATACTATTACGGGTGTTTATAAAGGTAAACGTATAACAGTACAAAGCACAGGTATTGGTTGCGACAATATTGATATTGTGATGACAGAACTTGATGCTCTTGCCAACATTGATTTCATGACAAGGACAGACAAACCTATTCATCGCCAACTAACAATAGTACGTATAGGAACTTGTGGAGGACTGCAACCTGAGACTCCCCTTGGCTGTTTCATCGCATCAGTAAAGTCTATCGGGTTTGATGGACTGCTAAACTATTATGCAGGACGCAACAATGTTTGTGACCTGCAACTGGAAGAAGCATTTAAGAAACACATGAATTGGTCACCATTAAAGGGCGCGCCATACGTGGCAAACGCTGATGCGTCTTTAATAAACCATATTGCAGGTAACGATATGGTACGTGGCATCACCATTGCCTGTGGTGGTTTTTATGGTCCACAAGGTAGGCAGATACGCATACCTATTCAAGACCCACAGCAAAACGAAAAAGTAGAATCGTTCAGATACATCGTACCAGAGACTACTGATGCCTGCAAAAAAGGTGATGAATTAAAAGTATGTAATTTCGAGATGGAATCATCTGCCGTTGCAGGACTCTCTGCACTATTAGGACATCGAGCCATGACATGTTGTATGGTAATAGCCAACCGATATGCCAAGGAAATGAATACAGAATATAAGAACAATATAGAGAATTTAATAAAAATCGTTCTTGAAAGAATATAATGCACAATGAAACTATCTGCGCCCTTGCCACGAAACTCGGTGGGGCTTTAGGAATAATAAGAATCTCTGGAGAAAAATCTTTGGAGATTCTTTCACATTTATTCACAAAAGACTTAACAAACGCAGCAGCTAACACCATTGTCTACGGCCACATTAAAGATGGAGAGGAAATAGTAGACGAGGTGCTTGTTAGTGTGTTCCGTGCCCCCCACTCCTATACTGGCGAAGACAGCGCTGAGATATCCTGCCATGGCAGTGAATATATAGCAAATCGTATTCTTGAACTTCTTGTTAAGGAAGGCTGTCGTATGGCGCAACCTGGTGAATATACGCAACGTGCTTATCTGAATGGCAAACTTGACCTATCGCAAGCGGAGGCTGTGGCAGATGTTATTGCAGCCACAAACCGCTCCACGCACCTTATGGCGATGAGCCAACTGCGAGGAGGCATCTCTAATGAACTATCTCAACTGCGTGACAAACTACTAAAACTCACATCTCTTCTTGAACTCGAGTTGGATTTCTCGGAACATGAAGAACTTGAGTTTGCTGATCGAGGAGAACTTTTAACCCTAACTCAAAACATTCTGCATCATATCACCCGATTGGCAGAAAGTTTTAAGACGGGACAAGCCCTGAAGAATGGAATAACAGTAGCCATCGTAGGAAAAACAAATGTTGGAAAATCTACGCTTCTCAATAAACTACTGAAGGAAGAGCGAGCAATAGTCTCTGATATTCACGGAACAACAAGAGACACTGTGGAAGACGTCATGAACATAAATGGCGTACAGTTCCGATTCATTGACACAGCAGGAATACGCAAAACTGATGACACCGTAGAACAGATAGGCATAGAAAGAACTTACCAGACCATAGAAAAAGCCCGCATAGTACTATGGTTGTTAGACAGCACACCTACAGAAGAAGAAACAAAGGAGATGGAAGAGCGTTGCAAAGGCAAACAACTTCTCATCATTCTCAACAAGTCTGACCTGCAACATACAGATATTCCCAAACATCTTTCTCATTTTCATAATATTTCTATTAGTGCCAAACAAGGTACAAACATAGAAGCATTAGAGAAGATGATTTACGACGCAGCTCAAATTCCCGAGATAAAAGATTCCGATGTTATCGTAACAAGTCTTCGACAATACAACTACCTTCTCTCTGCCGAGCACAACATAGAAAGAGTCTTACAGGGATTTGACATGCAGTTATCTGGTGACCTTATAGCAGAAGACTTAAGAATGGTTCTTTCTGATCTATCTCAAATAACAGGGCAGCAACAGATAACTACGCATGAAGTTCTTGGAAATATTTTTCAACACTTCTGCATCGGAAAGTAGCTCCTTGAACAGCCAATATAAGTTTATCCATTTAACTTTTTATCCCAAAACATGGGAGCGTATGGTGGTTTATCAAGCTTTATATGAAGAAAGGGCTTACAGGGTTCGTTCATGAAAAGATTTTCTTAGGAAAAGTAACTTAAGACTGCAGAAGCTATAATTGTTTTACAGAAATAGAAAAATAACTATGGAGACATTTAATGACGTAATAAATAGCAGCAATCCCGTCTTGGTTGATTTCTATGCCACATGGTGTCAACCTTGCAAGATGATGCACCTCATCCTGGAACAGGTAAAGAGCGTATTGGGCGACCGCATCCGAATCTTAAAGATTGATGTAGAAAAATACGGTGTAACTGCAAGCCAATACCACATTCAATCCGTGCCCACGCTAATGCTCTTCCGCCACAGAGAAGTCTTGTGGCGTACAAACGGTGTGGTAGAAAAAGCCGAGTTGTTGGCAACGCTTGATCCCTTTTTGAAGTAGCTCAGGGGGAGAATAATTATAACAACAGAAAAAGAGTATGAATACATTACACAGTTATCTTGCCTACTATCTCCTTGCCATCAACACGGTTACATTCATCGTATACGGCATAGACAAATATAAGGCTAAGAAAGCCAAGTGGCGCATTTCGGAAGCCACGCTTTTGTTGCTGGCTGTCCTCGGAGGAAGCATCGGGGCATGGATGGGAATGAAAGTTTGGCACCATAAGACGATGCACAAGAATTTCAAATATGGCATCCCTGCCATTCTACTGATGCAGATTGCCCTGGTGACGTATCTGCACATGAATTAATAATTGGCAATTTTATATGAAAGCGGAACTGGCTATGTCTTTTGCTACAGAAATCGTCAATATCCTTGTTGTTTAATGCAATGTATAATGTTGTGAATAATATATATGGGTCTTATGCAAGATATTAATATTCATACCGGTGTTTATGAACAGATTATCAACCACCTCTTCAAACTGAAACTGAACGAGGTGGACACAGAGCGTTTCTATATAGGCAAGAAACAGATTTCGAAGGATGACGCTGTCAATATTCTCAGCAAATATCTTCAGCGCCTTATTGAGATTGCGTTTGCAGGAACGCCAGACGATCAAGATGCCGACAAATATACCGACTTTGTAAACTCTGTCATTAAGACCTTAGGCAAGGAATTCAACGTGGATAACACAGAGCTCGATCTAATCGACGCACAGAAAAGCATTCTGACAGCGGTTGTCGACCGCACAAACTACGAATACCCAGACATAGAACAACACCTTAAGTCCATTACCCCAATAACCTCCCTCAGTCGTAGTGCATTGTTCTTCGGAGGCAGAGGACCTGCCGACATGCAGAGCGAACTTAACCGTGAGATTCTATGTGCCGACGAAATCTGTTGGGTTGTTTCCTTTATCAAGACAAGCGGACTGAACTTGCTTTGGAGCAGTTTGCGAAAGTTCACAAGTCAAGGCAAGAAACTACGCATCATCACAACCACCTACACAGGTGCCACGGATTACGACGCCATTGCACGATTGGCATCCTTGCGAAACACGGAGATAAAGATCTCGTATGACGGAACGCAAGACCGTCTGCATGCCAAATCCTACATATTCCTTCGCAACTCAGGTTTTCACACAGCCTATATAGGTTCAAGCAACCTCTCGCGTTATGCTTTGAAGGATGGTAAGGAATGGAATTTCAAGGCCACCCAGTTTGAGTTGCCACAGGTTATCGGCGAGGTGCGCAATTCGTTTGAAAGTTACTGGAACGACTCCACATTTGAGGATTTTATTCCTGGCGTCAGCGACGAACGTCTGAAGAAGGCTTTAGGCACAGATTGGGAAACTCCATTGCTTGATTTCTCAGCCCTTGACCTTATGCGTGCCAAGGACTATCAGCAGGAGATTTTGGAGAAACTGGATGTGGAGCGCAACGTGCACGGCCATTTCCGCAACCTTGTAGTGGCTGCAACTGGTACGGGAAAGACCGTTATCGCAGCTTTCGATTTCAAACGCTATCATGAAGCTCACCCTGACTGCCACTTCCTCTTCATTGCCCATCGTCAGGAAATACTTCGTCAAGCCATGCTCACCTTCCGCATCGTGCTCGAAGACCCCAACTTCGGTAACTTATGGGATGGCGACAACGAACCTTCAACCTATCAGCATGTCTTTGCCAGCAAAGATACATTACGTAACCGTTTAGACAGTCTGCCGCTTACCGCAGATTTCTACGACTACATTGTTGTAGATGAAGTTCATCATATTGTGGCCCCGACCTACGTCAAACTGATGACCTATTTCAAGCCCCACATTCTGCTTGGACTTACAGCCACACCTGAACGTACCAACGGGCAGGAGGACATCACGGTTTTCTTCGACGGACACATATCTGCCGAAATACGTCTTCCAGCTGCCTTGAATGCCGGATTGCTTGCTCCATTCTATTATTATGGCATCCCAGACAATGTGGATTTGACAGAAGTAAGATGGAGCGGACATGGCTACGACCCGTCTGAGTTGTCGCGTATCTACACCAAGAACGACTTCCGTACCGGGCTTATTCTTAAAAAGATGCAAGAGTACATAGGAAACGGCAGACTGAATAAGGTCCGCGCCCTTTGCTTCTGCGTCGACAAGGCGCATGCTCGATTCATGAACGCCAAGTTTACGCTGGCAGGATTGCGGACAGATGTGCTGACGAGTGACGACGACAACCGTCATCGCTCTCTCGTCAAGAAACAACTTCAGGATGGCACTATCAACTATCTCTTTGTAGTAGACCTTTTTAACGAGGGCGTGGATATTCCTGAGGTCGACACCATACTGTTTCTCCGTCCCACCGAGAGTGCTACGGTTTTCCTTCAGCAGTTTGGCCGCGGACTCCGTCTGCACAAGGACAAGGATCACCTCACCGTGCTTGACTTTGTAGGTCATTCACGCACCGAGTTCAGCTATAAGGACCGCTTTGAGGCACTCATAGGCCGACATTCCCGCAACATCAAGGATGAAATTGAGGGAGGCTTCACCAATGCCCCTTTCGGTTGCAAGATTGTCCTGGAGGAAAAGGCCAAAGAGGAAATTCTTGCAAACATAGACGGCTATCTGCGCAGTCTCAACCGAAGCCGAATCATCAAGGAGATTGCTACCTACCACAAGGTGTGCAACAACTCGTTCTCGCTTAAAGGTTTCCTGGATTACAGCCACATTCCTTTCCACAAGATTTATGGTAGTCTGACATGGGGTGAGATGTGCCAGTTGGCTGGCGTTAGAAATGAGGTATCTGCACATTCAGCACAAATAAAATTTGCAGTCACCAAGAAATGGCTCGCAACCGACTCTTTCTCTTACTTCACCCAATTGTTGCAGTTCATAGAAAGCGGTTTCAGATGCGACACGAATACATTCTCCGAACAACAGAAGCGTTGCGCCGTGATGCTCTATTATGACCTATATGATAAAGCAGGCCATTTCGCCAGCATCGAGGCGATGTTTCGTGATTTCGCCTCCGACCAATTATTCGTACACGAGTTGCGTGAGGTGATTGAGATTCTTCGTGACAAATGTTCTGTCCTTGAGAAGGCAGACAATTCCGTGTATAAAGAATGGAATCCGCTCCGACTGCATGGTGTCTATTCCAAGGCACAGATACAAGCAGCACTCGGCCTCTCCACCATCGAGCGCAAATCTTCTTCGCGTGAAGGTGTGGAGCGACTGAAGAACATCAAACTTGAAGCAATGTACGTGGACATTATCAAAAAGCGTGAGGAGGGTTCCATGACAGCATATAAGGACTACGCCCAGAACCGTGAGTTCTTCCATTGGGAGACACAAAACCGAGTACGTGAGGGAAGTCGGGAAGCCGAGGCTTATCGTAATGGAGAGAACAACATGCTCTTGTTCGTACGCCAACAAGTGGAACATCCCGACTACGGTTGCCGTATGGGGTTCACATATCTCGGACAGGTTACAATCAAAAGCATAGAAGGCTCGAAGCCAATGCAGATAGTGTGGCACCTGAACACGCCAATGTCGGAAGCCACCTATGCCTTTGCAAGTCAATATAAAGCTATTGGATAATGATGAATATGAACGAGAAAAAACATATAGAAGTAGTGGCAGCCGTTATCTGCGACGGCAATCGAGTGTTTGCCACCCAAAGAGGATATGGCGAATGGAAAGATTGGTGGGAGTTCCCAGGTGGAAAAATAGAGCCTGGCGAGACGCCTGAAATCGCTCTGCAAAGAGAAATACGAGAGGAACTGGCAACAGAAATCACCGTGGAAAGCCTGCTCACCACTATCCATTATGCATACCCTAACTTCCACCTCACCATGCATTGTTATCTATGCACAGTGCAATGTGGCGAACTAACCCTCCTTGAACATGAGGCAGCCAAATGGCTCACACACGACAAACT
>CAKQDQ010000107.1 GCA_934229335.1 uncultured Prevotella sp. | reverse complement strand
ATCCACACCCCTTTCTTCTTAATATTATTATTTTTTCTTTTAATTAATAAAGAGAATAAATAGTAATAAGAAAAAAGGGGAGGGGATAAGGTTAGGTTGGTTACGTAATCACTATTTAGGAGATAAGCTCACGCATAGCGTCACTCATCGTAAGTGATATAATCAGTTTTTTCGCTTACGCGGCGTATGGTGTATATATGCGTCTCTGCGTTGGTATAACTGCCTTTGTCTTCAGTGTATACCACAAAGATTTTGGCGCTGTCAGCTCCGTCGTATTCTATGAGGTGGGCATAAGGCATACAGAACTGTCCGTCACTTACTGTATAATTGTAGTATTCTCCGCTGTCGAGATGCCATTTTTCGCTTTGGTCGCTATATTCTATGAATCCTAATTTGTCGTGGAATATCACGTAGTAGTTTTTCTCTGCCTCAACATTCTCGTTTATTACTACGTTGTCAGTTTCGTTCTTGTGCTTGTCGTTGCAGATGAGCCAAGTGCCTACCAGTTCGCCTGCACTGATGTATGGCAGTGTCTCCCAGCGTGCGGGGTTGTTGTTGGTAGTTGTCTTTAGCACGTCGGTGCGTTTGCTTACGCGCTTCATAGTGTCGGTATAGCGTTTAGTGCGGTTAGTAGCGTCTTCTTTGGAGGCGTATTGTATTATCATAACATCGTTGCCATAAGCTGTTATCGCAAATTCAGAAATGTAGCCACCAGTGACGACGGGTTTTCCGTTCACTATGTCGAACGTGCCAGTTCCGTCTTCGTTCCAGATATCATTGTCGAGGCTACTCTCCATGAAGGCGTAGGTCTTGTCGTCGCCTATCACGATGCAGTTGAAGTCCAGTTCTACATCTTTGTCCCACGATGTCGTCACTTTTCCGTTTTCTTCTTTTGTTCCTTTGCTGTGCGTTATCACCCATGTTCCCGTGAGGTCTGACAGTGTGTAGTTGTCGGGGGGAGTGGGAGTGTCTTCTTCAAAAGTGATGTAGTCTACCTCGGAAGCAGACATTTGCTTTACACACACATTGTTTTTCCAGAACTTTATCTGTTGAGCCTGAGTCGATAATGCGGCTACACCTATGGTGATGATTAATGTTAAAAGCTTTTTCATAGTTTTGCAGTTTTAGTTGTTGTTGTAAAATTTGTAGTTGACGCCACTTTGCGTGCGTATTATGCATACCCCTTGTGGTAGTTGGCTGACGTCAATCGTCAGTGTGCCGTTAGCTGTTGCATGACGCGAGAGTACTGTGGTGCCTTCGGCAGAGTAGGCTGTTACCACTTCATTGCTGGTAAGCCCCGACACTCTGATTTGTCCATCACCGAAGTTGAAGGCTATGCCTTCTTTTTTAAGTTGTGGTAGTTTTACTTCTGTGGGCAAGGAGTTGCTTACTTCCACCTTTTTCACTTCAGCGTAATTGTAGCTCACCTGTTTTACATCGTTGATAAGGATAGAAAGCTCCTTACTGGTGGTAGTCAGCTTTGGGTGTTGTGAAAAAAGGAAACTCACGCTCTGCCCATTTGTCAGGTGTACTGTTATTCCGCCTGATGAGGATGCCCATAGGCTTGGGGCGAAGAATAGCAACGTAAGACATAATGAAAAAATCTTTTTCATAAGCTGTTTGTTTTTAAGTTGGTAAACAATTATTTTTTATATATAGTAAGCATCGATATGCTTACATCTTTTCTTGAGGAGGACTCTTTATTAACGTCTTATAGGTAAGTGCTCAAAATTATTTTAATACCTCTGTTCGGTATAAAAATAGTGCCTTAAAAAGATTGGTAATCTCCGATATTTTTGTATCTGTGTAGTTGAAATCCAATTATGTTACAAACATTAAAAGATATCATCCTTGGAGATTACCAAGGACAAAGTTACAGAATTATTTTGTATTATTGATGATATTTGCAAAGTTTTTAATGCAGGAAATGCAGAAAAATTGCTTTTGGGGTGAGGATGGAGTAAAGCGCAGACGACGTAAAGCCTCTTTATCTGATAGCCTCTTTATCTGATAGTGGAAATCATGACGATAGATTTCATGAGTAATGCTTTTGCTCTTTCAGAGCGTCTGTGTAGTATGCTCGTCTACCCAGGGTGTTGCCCTGGGCTATGCGCTGTTGGGCTTACAGCCCGCATTGCGCCCCCCAACTTTCTGTCTAAAACTTTTATAATAAAAGTTACCCTGGGTAGACGAGAGGTACGGGCTGAAAGCCCAACCTGCACATAGCCCAGGGCAGCGCCCTGGGGACAAGGTAAATATCGATGTCGCCCTGAAAGGGCAAAAGCGTAGAATGACGATAGATTTCATGAGTAACGCTTTTGCTCTTTCAGAGCGTCTGCGTAGTATGCTCGTCTACCCAGGGTGTTACCCTGGGCTATGTGCTGTTGGGCTTACAGCCCGTACAAACTATCACCTCATTAGTCGAGCATAACGAAGGCAGCCCAGTAGTAAGGCTCTGGGTATTTTTGGCGTATCATGGCTTTAGCTTCCTCAAAGGCGGCACGTTTGTTCCATCCGTTGGCGGTGAGGCGTTCGTAGAATGTGGCCATGAACTCTGGTGTGCTTGCGTCGCTCACGTCCCATAGTGACATGACGATGGTGCCTACGCCTGCTTTCTTGAAGGCACGCTGCAAGCCGTAGAGTCCTTCTGCCGTAGCCTTTCCCTGTCCTGTACGGCAGGCTGAGAGCACTACCATGTCGGTGCCGCTGAGGTCGAGACGGGCTATGTCGTTGGCTGTTATGATGCCTCCCATCACGCCTTGTGGCATGGGCTTGCCTAACCATGCGGCGTTGCCGCCAGAGAGCACGATGCCCGACAGCTGCATGGCGTCGGTGTATCCCTTGAGGTAGTCTTCTTTTTCCGCGCTCGATGGGGTGTAGTAGAAGCCGTGGGTGGCGAGGTGGAGCAGCTGTGGCGACCTGCCGTGCATGCTGACGAATGACTCTGCTGTGCCTGTGGTTCCTGTGTATGGCACTACCTGCCAATGGCTCTTGCGCAGCAGTGTCTCTATCCTTGCCGTCTCTTCCTCGGTTCCTGGTAGCTCATGGTATATGGAGTCGCCACGTGATACCTCGCCACGTGTAACAGGTATGCCGCTAAGGTCGTATTTCTTTGCCTCTGTCTCCATGGTGGCATTGTCGACATCGTATGCCAGTCCGCCGTAGAGCACTGCTGTGTGGGGCTGTTTACGCTGTTCGCGCTCTCGCATAGCTATCAGCTCTCTGGCTGACGACAGGCGCACAAAGCGGTAGTGGCTGCCTAACAGTGTGCCGTCGGCAAGGGGCAGCGACTCTAAGGCCACGTTGAAGAGTAGCTCTGAGGGGACGTAGTACACGGTGGCTCCCTCTGCCACCTGTGCCTTCAGCGGTTCCCACACCAGGCGCAGTATCTCTGGCGCATAGTCAGCGTCGTAATATAAATCGCTTTTGGCGATGTTGAGAGAGTCTATCTGCCGTTCTGCGAAGAGTGACGTAAGGTGTGGATATTGCTGTGTGGTGTTGACGATATAGGCAGCGTAACGCCTTCCGAGAGTCTCAGAGACGAAGTCGGTAAAGTCTATTAGTACCTCGCCTTGGCGCAAGGCTTCCTTCACCTTATCGTAGTTTATGTTCATAAACGCTGTGCCGTCGTTGTAGTCGCGGCATCTCTTGGTGAGGCTGTTCTCCAGTCGTCTGACCTGTTCAGACACCGCCAGTATGCTGTCGGCGTTGGCGTTATAGTCCTTCTCCCATTTCTTTACTCGGTTCTTCATGCCAGTGAGCGTAGTGTAGTCGCGCATATCTTCGGCAGTGCCGTTACGTTTCACCACGTCGTACATGGAGCGTTCTGACTCTAACAGCAGCGACTTTGTCATCACTAATGCGTCGTAACTGTTCTTAGTAAACTCCGTGTCGCATTGTTGCGCCTTCAGTGCGTATGGCGTCATCCTGGTGAAGAGCGACACTAACTGTGCCCAGAAGCCCTCACGCTCTGTAGCGTTCATGAAGGGGACGCGTTGTTTTATCACCTCCTTCATTTGTTTCTCTGCCTCAGCGTAGCCCTTGCATCCTTCGTCGATGTGGCCCGCGAAGGCACTTGCGCTTGCGAGGTACGATATGGCGGTGATATACTGCACGCTGTTCTCGCCATAGATAGCCTTCATGCCATCGGCGTAGTTGCGGTAGTATTGTTCAGCGGCGTCATAGTTGTGCAGCTTGTTCTGTGTGCCTCCCATGAGTGCCTGTAGCTCTGGTCTGCCGCCTTCCGAGAGGCTATACTTCATGGCAAGCAGCTCATCAGCTTGCTTAAGGTCATTGTAGGCGTCGTTATAGTCGCCGAAGGCATATCGGCACAAGCCTCTGGTGGTATATATCGATGACGCTTCGCTGAGTTCTTCCGTGTACTTCTGCCCCTTAAAGAGCTGTTCTATACATTCGTAGCACCGCTGTTTGTCGCCTTTCTTCTTGTATATCTCTGCCATTGCCCCATAGGGGTAGTAGTACTGCATCGATGTATTGCGCATAGTGTTTTGCGTCTCTACGATAGTTTTCTCGGCATACACGAGTGCCTCGTCATATCGTCCCATGCTGGAGTAGAGGTCTCTGAGACTAACGTAGCTGCGGTATCTGTTAGCGGTAGCCTTACTGTCGGTACTCTTCTCTGCCATAGTCTTGGCTTTCAGGTACCACTGTTCTGCCTCGTTGGGCTTACTGTCAGCCTTTGTCTCGTTGCCGCGGGCGATGCTATACTCAATGTAGGATTGTAGGGTGGAGCTTGCCTCTGCTAATGAGTCCATGCTCTCCTCATACTGTCGCATCAGTGTTATGTCGCCTTTTTCCTTCGCCATGGCCTTCAGGGTCTTCAGAGCTTCCATCTCCCTGAAGGTGTCGCCAGCCTTGCGCGACATGACGAGCAGCTCTTGTGCCGTCTGTCGTGCCTCTTCCACGCGGTCTAAGTTGGTCATACAACTGGTAGCGGCACTTAGTGCAGACGCTGCGTCTTCGTATTTGCCGCACTTCACGTACTCCTCCTTTGCCTTCATGAAGTAGTCGTAAGACTTCTTCCAGTCACTTTTCATGAAGCAGTCAGAGGCTTCAACATACCATGCGTGCGCCAGTCCTGAGTGTACGTACTTTGCCAACTTAGCGTTGGCGTGTGGTTCCGCCTCCGTTAGTATCTGTCGTCCACGCTGTCGTTCTTCGGGGGTGTTAGCCTTTCTTGTGAAGTTAGAGGCATACATACAGGCGGAGTAGACATATCCCCACTCCACGTCCTTACGCTCTTTATCGCCCATCGGCAGAGCCATCAGCTTTACTGATAGGTCGTAACATTCTTTCCAGCGTTCCAGCTTTTTGTAACACATTGCAGCCATCGTCATGCTGCATACGTACACTTTACGCTCCACGTCGGTTTGGGCGTTTTCGAGGTTTCGTCCCACTGTAAGGAAGGCTTCTAACGCCTCTGCTGGCTTCTTGGCGTCAGAGAGGGCGAAGCCTTGGTTCATAGTTGCGGTAATCTCCTGCGGCGACAGTTGTTGCGCCATGCTGGTGGTAGATATACAGGAGAGGAGGGATAATGCAAGAATAGTTTTTTTCATAATGTAAGGAGGAGGGGGATAAATTAATAATTAAAATTTATGTAATGTAAGGAGGAGGAAAAATTAATAATTAAAAATTATGATTACTGGGGGAAACTGGTAAATAGAGAATCAATCATTATTAATAATAATGTAGGAGTATTACCAGCGAACTGTAACTTCCTCTGAAGTAATCATAATTCTTAACTCTTAACTCTTAATTAATAAAGTTAGTCATGATAGGTGCCTCTTTCTCAGGCAGTCCATAACGCTCTTTACCCATATTGATAGACTTGATAAGGAATGACATATTGCGTGCTAAGGTGCGCATGGTTTGCAGTCCCTCCGCGTCTTGACTTGCTTCGCCTGGTGTGCGTCCGTGAACACTGTTCCAGTATTGCGACGCCACGATAGGCATACCGCAGACGGTGTAGTATTTATTCAATACGTCAAAGGTTGCGCTGGCACCTCCACGACGACATACCGCTACTGCGGCACCTACCTTCATGGTCTTGTCGAACTTAGACGATAAGAACAGACGGTCGAGGAAAGAGAGCACCGTGCCGTTAGGAGAGGCATAGTATACGGGTGAGCCTACCACGATACCGTCGGCAACAGCAAACTTCTCTGCTACCTCATTCACTATATCGTCAAAGACGCAGCGATGCGCCTCACCACACTTATAGCAGCTTATGCAGCCACGTATGTCCTTATTGCCAATGTGTATCAGCTCTGTTTCTATACCTTCAGCTTCAAGCGTGCCCTGCACCTCACGCAGCGCAATAGCCGTGTTGCCTTCCTTCTTAGGACTGCCATTAATAAGTAATACCTTCATAGTTGTTGTCTTTGTGTTATAATAATAAAATAATAAAGTCAAAGGCAAAGTTAATAAAAAAAACAGTAATAACCCACAAGAAATGAATAAAATATAAGAAATATTTGGCAGTTCTACGCTTTTTCCGTAACTTTGCAGCATAGGCTGAATAATAACTACCGCAAGATACAATATATATATAATGTTTACAGAAAAAGCTAACGAAATATTCCGTCGTGCAATAGCTGACTATCATGTCCACGACAACGTAGAGACTCCTATCAACAACCCTTACGCACCAGGTACCATCGACGCTACACTATATCACAAGTGCTGGATAGATACCGTGCAGTGGCACTTTGAGGACATCATACGCGACCCACAGATAGACCCTGCAGCGGCACTGGTGCTGAAGCGACGCATTGACAAGTCTAACCAGGACCGCACTGATATGGTGGAGGACATTGACACTTACTTCCGTCAACTATACGCTGACGTGAAGCCACTGGAGGGAGCTACCATCAACACTGAGTCGCCAGCATGGGCGATAGACCGCCTCTCTATACTCGCACTGAAGATATGGCACATGAAGGAGCAGACGGAACGTAACGACGCTTCAGAGGAACATCTCGCTACTTGCCGTGGCAAGCTCGCCGTTCTTATGGAGCAACAGAAGGATTTGTCTACTGCCATAGACCAGTTGTTGGACGACATCGCGGCTGGACGTAAGTACATGAAGGTGTATCGCCAGATGAAGATGTACAACGACCCAAGCACCAATCCTGTGCTGTACAAAAAATAATATCATATTAAATAAAGCGAAAGAGCTAAGAATCCTGATTCTTAGCTCTTTCGCTTTGTATATTTCGTAGTATACCTACACATTTGCACTATAATTCTTTGCCTATTCAAAATAAAAGAAGTAAATTTGCGGAAATAATAACATAATAATATAGGTAGTAGAACATATATGAAGATATACTTTGCCAACCCGTTATACGACGCAGTATTCAAATACCTCATGGACGATGAGCGTATATGCAAGACCATACTGTCAGCACTTCTGAAGAAAGAGGTGCTGCAAGTGGAGATGCGCCGACACGAATACCCTAACATTGCCAGGGACACCATATCAATGTTTCGTGTAGACTTCGCCGCGAAGGTACAAGAGCCTGATGGCAGTCAGCGACTGATACTGATAGAACTGCAAAAGACATGGCTCGAGACAGAGACGCTACGCTTCCGCCAGTATCTCGCCGTGCAGTACAACAACAAGGAGAACATGATGAAGGAAACGGACGGCAAGTACGCCTTGCCAACAGTTGCCGTGTATATGTTAGGTCATAAGGTGGGAAATATCAAGGAACCCGTGATATACGTAGAGCACAACACGTACGACTATAACGGCAACGTTGTAACCGAAGGTGTGCCCGACCCATTCGTGGAGAGTCTGCAACACAGCAGCATCATAGTCCAGATACCACTGCTACGCGGATGCGTAAACAATCGCCTTGACAAGATACTGAGTGTGTTTGACCAAACGAACATCATGCCCGACGATACTCGCACGATAGCGTTAGACGAGACGAAGTTTGCCGATGACGTAGAGATGCAACACATTCTTCATCGTCTTCAGGCGGCAGCCGCTAACCCAGACATCCGCAACAGAATGAACGCTGAGGACGAGTTTTTCCAGGCTTTGGAAGACCGCGACACGGCAATAATGCAACGTGACAAGCAGCTGAAGGAGAAGGACACGCAACTAAAGGAGAAGGACACACAACTAAAGGAGCAAAGCACACAACTAAAGGAGCAAAGCACACAACTAAAGGAGCAAAGCACACAACTAAAGG
>CAKQDQ010000106.1 GCA_934229335.1 uncultured Prevotella sp. | reverse complement strand
GCCAATATATTGAAGCCTGCGCTTGCTCGTGGTGAGTTGAGAGCCATAGGTGCCACGACGTTGAACGAGTATCAGAAGTACTTTGAGAAGGATAAAGCCCTTGAACGTCGTTTCCAGATAGTGATGGTAGACGAACCTGACGAGCTTTCCGCTATCTCTATACTGCGTGGTTTGAAGGAACGTTACGAGAATCACCATCGTGTTCGTATTCAGGACGATGCTTGTATCGCAGCTGTTACGCTCTCTGAACGTTATATTTCAGACCGTTTTCTGCCTGATAAGGCTATCGACTTGATGGATGAGGCAGCCGCTAAGCTGCGTATGGAGCGTGACTCTGTGCCAGAGGAACTGGACGAGTTGGAGCGTAAACTCAAACAATTGGAGATTGAGCGTGAGGCCATAAAGCGTGAGAACGATAAGGAGAAACTCGCCGAACTCAACAAGACTATTTCCGTATTACAGGACGAAAAGTTGCGTATGCGTTCAGAATGGGTACAGGCAAAGAATCTTGTAGATAAGATACAGCAAGACAAGCAACAGATAGAGAAGCTTCGTTTTGAGGCAGAGAAGGCTGAACGTGAAGGCAATTATGGTAAGGTTGCTGAGATTCGTTACGGCAAGCTTCAGGAGTTAGAAGCTGATATCAAGAAAGTTCAGGCTGAGATTAACGAGAAAGGTGCTGGTCAGATGGTACGTGAAGAGGTCACTGCCGATGACATAGCAGAGGTAGTTAGTCGTTGGACAGGTATACCAGTAGCTCGTATGATGCAGAGTGAGAAAGACAAACTGCTGCACCTTGAGCAGGAACTTCACAAGCGTGTGATAGGTCAGGACACGGCAATACAGGCTGTTAGCGATGCTGTTCGTCGTAGTCGTGCAGGTCTTCAAGATCCTAAACGTCCTATAGCCTCATTCATCTTCCTTGGCACCACGGGTGTAGGTAAGACAGAATTGGCAAAGGCATTGGCAGATTATCTGTTTAATGACGAGTCGCTTATGACGCGTATTGATATGTCTGAGTATCAAGACAAGTTCTCCGTCACACGTCTTATCGGTGCCCCTCCGGGATATGTAGGCTATGATGAAGGTGGTCAGCTCACAGAGGCGGTACGTCGTAAACCATACAGCGTAGTGCTCTTTGATGAGATAGAGAAGGCTCATCCAGACATCTTCAACATCCTCTTGCAGGTCCTTGACGATGGTAGGCTGACCGACTCAAAGGGTAGGGTAGTGAACTTCAAGAACACTATCATTATCATGACCTCAAACCTTACGCACGATCAGCTCTACGGTAAGCAGCCAATCCTTGACGGCAACGGTATGGTTAAGCCACCAATCCGTCCAGAGTTTCTGAACCGTATCGACGAAGTCATCACCTTTACACAACTCACTAAGGATCAGATAGCTTCCGTAGTACGTCTGCAGATGAATCATGTTGCGGATATGTTGGCAAAGCAAGGCTTCAAGTTTAATGTTACTGATGCTGCTATTGCTACGCTTGCCGAGGCAGGTTACGACCCAGAGTTCGGTGCACGTCCAGTAAAGCGTGCCATACAGCGTGATGTGCTCAATGCGCTTTCTAAACAGCTTCTTGCTGGAACAGTAACGCACGAGAAGCCTATCACGGTAGACAGTAAGGACGGTGTGATAACATTCTCAAACTAAATTGTAGAATAATGAGTTTAGAGTAAAGTAGTATAGTTAGTTGAATTGAAAAATCCTGACAGAGGGCTAAATGCCCGATGTCAGGATTTTTTTTTGTTTCTTGCTTAAGTAATTACTTCAACATTACTAAAGTGTCCAGTAATGTTACCTAAAATATATTATAATAAGGAACGTGAGGCACCATGCTACCACTATAAGCTGAGTGAAGCGGTCGTGTAGCATCACCTTTGTAGGATCTCCGCTCTTCTCGTCCACCACGGCGAGTTGTATGTATCGCAACAGTCCGAGAATGACATATCCACTGGTGAGATATAGGTATTGCGTGCCGAAACTTGCAATGACGTCAGGCGATACGGTATACATGATATAACACACCAGTGTTACCCCTCCAGTGATGGTGATAGCTTGGTTGATGAAGGTGAGGTTATATCGAGATGTGTTTTGTCGTGGTGCTTCGCCCGTCTTCATCATTCGCAGCACATCGTCGCGTCGTTTGGCGAACGAGAGAAACAGCGTTAGCAGGAATGTCATCATGACAAGCCAGTGGCTTGGCGTGATATCCGTGGCAGAACCACCAGCGAGAATACGCAGCACAAACCCGAAGGCGATGATGCATACATCGATGATGGCGTAACGCTTCAGTCGCCAACAGTATGCCATATTCAGGAACCAGTAACCGAGTATAACGCCCATGGTGCGTAATTTGTCACCGCATAGTAGCGACAGAACGCCCATACTCATGATAATCATGGTGAACATCATGATATAAGCCATACGTTCGCTAACCTTACCGCATGCCACTGGGCGGAGGCATTTTACGGGGTGACGCCTGTCAGCCTCTACGTCTATTACGTCATTAAAGCAATATATGCTTGATGCGGCAAGTGAAAAGCCGAAGAAAACGATGATGGTGTTAAGAAGAGGCTCCGGCTGTAACAGACTGTGACCGAAGAAGAGGGGTAAGAACACGAAGAGGTTTTTAACCCATTGGTGTGGGCGGATTACCTTAATGTAAGAATTCATATTCACATTTCATATTTCATGATAAGATGGGTGGGCAGTGTGTGTAGTGATGCAGAGTCACCCTTACACCTTGAGCACTTTACGGTCTATGAGAACCTTAAAGAGTATGGCGAGCACAATGGTAGTAACAATATAGAGCATGAGTCCGTCCATGATGTCACCTCCACGGCTTATTGGGATGAAAATCTTGCGAGTTATGGGGTGACACACGAAGATGGCTGACGAGAGTACACCTAACCAGTTAAGGAAACGTACTGCAACAGTGGGCAACAGTTTTATAAACGCCACATTAAGCGTAACGATAAACGCAGGTACCCATAACCATGTTTGGAAGCTAAACGACAGCATTATTACAGCGATAAGTGACACCAGAAACGCTGTAGCGCAGTGGTGGCGTGACAGGTCTGGCAGTTTCTTAGCCCGTGCTAACAGTATGCCCATGGCGAATGGCAGTATGCCCCCGATGCAGTTGTATCTGATGCTGTTAAGAAAGTCGCCCTCTGGTGCATTGTGACATAGTGCTTGTATAGCCCAGCATACGGCAACGAGGATATATAGCGGTCTGTTGCCACGTTGGTATATAGCTATGCGGTATACGAGGTACAGCTGTATCATGAGACCGAAGAACCAGTAAGGTCCAGGCCAGATAATCTTATCGGGGTTAGGCAAGAGGTTAATAGTCATGGTAAGCTGCGCAATGATGTCGCTCCATGCCCAGTGGTGTCGCATCGGTGTTATCCAGTCCACCATAGCAAAGACGGTGAATCCGAGCAGCATCATGGGGAAGAGTTTAAGAAAATGCTTCTTCATGAAGTCGGCTATAGTGATGTTAGGACAGTCGTCCGCTTCATATTTCATCACCAATCCGTAGCCGCTAAGGAACAAGAAGACAGGAACGCCGTAGTGTCCGAAGAAAGAGAACATCTGTAGTGGCATATCCCACGATGGTGATGCTAAGATAGCAGTAAGTCGGTCGATGTTGTCTTGGTGGAAGAGGTATTCGTTCTCTTTCACCATAGGGTTCAGCCAGTGCAGATAGTTGTGTAGGAATATGCCGAGAATGGCAAAGCCACGCAAGGCGGAACATTCTGTTCGGTTCAGTGTCATCTTCTCTTTTCTATTAGTCTTTTAGTGTGTCGTAGTCGGTAGAGTGTTTAAGTAACCTCTTTCGCGAGCTGTCATATTGCGGTGACAGTAAGTCGTAGCGAGGGTTATAGTATGGGCAGTGTATTCCCGCTAAACCTATCAAAAGGTGCGAAACAGCGTCGCTCATATACGGTTTTCTTGCTGCCGCCTTTACAGCGCGTACCGTTTGTGGGTGGTTACGTGCGTAAGTGGAGGTACAGTATATCCACATCGGTATGCGGAACTCCTCGTCGGCTAAACGCTTAGTAATGTCCGCGTTGTGCATACGACCGAAGAAATGTCGTGCTCCTTTGTCAAAAACCTCCTCACCGTGGTCAGAGAGGTAGATAATGATGGCGTCCTCCTTGTCGAACTTCTTTACGATAAGGTTCACAACAGAGTCGTTATACCATACGGCGTTGTCATAATCCGCCATTATGGTGCGTCGTTTCTCTGGCATATCCATGTCGTTAGGGTAGTCGTCAGCGTGCCATTTCTTTTTCGAGTTCGGACATCGTATGCGGTAGTTGACGTGCTGTCCCATAAGGTGAAAGATATTAAGCTGCGGCTTCGTAGCGTGTGCTCTGGCAGAATCAGGCAGCTCATGGTCGTACTCAACAAGCAAATCCTGGTCAAAAACGTGCAAAGCCTTATTGCGCACATCAAACTGCACCTTGCTCAGTTCTGGGTCATTAATGAAGAATCCACCGCTGAAGTCGTACACAGCCTCCTTAGCCTGTGGCAGGAACTGGTTGGTAAAGAAGTTTACCTGATAGCCCGCCTTACGGAATATCTGGCAGAAAAGCGGATAGTCGCACCAGTCTTGTTTGTCGCCTACGCAGTATGTCGTCATGAGATGCTTGAAGACAAAACTCGTCAAGTTCCATGGCGACACTACATCGTCAAGCCTTGTCAGTTTGCCACTCTTCATCATGCGCATCTGGTTAGGCATATTCGGTTTGTCGTATCCATACAGTTGTGCATGACGTTTGTTGAAACTCTCGCCAATGATAAGCACGATGTTAGGGCTTTTTACCTCGCAAGAGTCTACAACGACATTCCTTGTTGTGGCCCTCAGCCTGTCCAACTGTCGTGCTATCAGTTCGTTACTGTAAATAGCAAATACCAGTCGCATGGCAGGTTGATAAAGTTCCACGTGCGGATGCACTGCAAGGTCGTGCTCCACCTCACCTATAGTCTCGCGCGTCATAGTCTGATGAAAGAGAGCTTTGTTCTCATAACACGCCACCGTGCTCCATGCCAAGAGAGCAATCACCACTATAGAGCTAACAGCATGATAAGTAGTGCGTGCCTTCTTACTTTGAGGAAACGATGGCATACGTTTCATTACGCACGCAGAATATTTACCCCATAATACGGCACACAGAATATGCAGCAGAGGTATAATCAGAAACAACGCTACGGGGCTAAGCAGTATGTCGGTAGTAAGATAGCTATTAAGAAATTCTCCTGCTTCGTTGCTGTTAGTCTCGCCAAGCAAGAGCAGCATAGAGGGGCTGATAGTAGAGCCGAACTTAATCCAGCAGAAGGTGTCGATGATGTAAAGCGGATATGCCACGGCATACACTATCCCTTTCGCAATAGCCCTCAGTGGCAGTTGCCTCTTAACACACCTGTTAGTGGTAAGGTGTAACTTGTTAGAGATAGTGATATGCTTCGGGATAAGACATAGCAATGCGCAAAGCACATAAATATCGAGGAACAGTTCAAACGGAGCGTTGTCGTACATGTGTGCATCCTTCCAGTGGGGGATGGTGACAATGCTGCTCACTATACCGAGAATGTATAGGAAAAGAAATGTTCTGTTAAAAATTGGTTTGAGAAGTAACGGCATCGGTGATATAATAAAATACTCAAGTTTCGAATTTAGTTCAAAACGGGCTATGCGCTTGTTGGGCTTTTAGTCCATCCGTACCTAAATCAGCAATCCTCTGCAAATTCAGAGAAGCTCCAGTAAAAAACACTAACACACTTATTGTTGAGATTATACTGTAAACACTATGCAATCGCATTGCAAAAGCATAGCAATCGTACTACGAAAGCATAGCAATCGTGTTGCGAAAAGCCACTAATTACATAGCCTTGTTTAAGATGCTGTTTAGCAGAGCTTTGCAACCGTCTATGCAGTCACGGAACGTGGCGTCAAAATCGTCAGTATACCATGGGTCAGCTACATCGCCCGGACGGTCGGTGTAGTCAAGAAGCTTGTGAATCTTGTGCTTCGAGTCACCACCGCATATACGCTCCATGTTACGAATATTGTAGCTGTCCATACCAATGAGCAGGTCATACTCAGCGTAGTCGTGGTGCGTCAGTTGGCGTGCCGTCTTCCCTTTGCACGATATACCGTGCTCAGCCAACTTCTGTCGTGCTGGTGGGTACACGCTGTTGCCAATCTCCTCAGTGCTCGTAGCAGCCGAAGCAATGTAGAAAGAGTCAGAGAGATGAGCATCGTCGACCATCTTCTTCATAATAAATTCAGCCATGGGGCTACGGCATATATTGCCGTGGCATACGAAAAGAATCTTCTTCATGCGTGCAAAGTTACAAAGATAATTCCGAAAAGGGAAAAAGAATGGTGAAAATTTGGCTATAAAATAAAAAATGTGTACTTTTGTGACGGTAACCAAACAGAAGAAATACCTTGAACTTATCTAAGATATCCAGTTATCGCGGTGAGCTGATGGGTTTTGCCATCATCATTGTCATGCTCTTTCATGTCAACCTGCCGCGCAGCGACGCTTTCTATGGATTGCGGCGTATGGGCAACGTGGGTGTCGACATTTTCTTCTTCCTGTCAGGTATAGGACTGTGGTACTCTTGGATAAAACGTCAGGAGTGGGTGAGGTTCTATCGCAATCGTCTTGTGCGTATCTATCCAGCGTGGCTCATCGTGGCAGGATATTTCTATATTAGTCGGTTCAATCCTGCTCGGCCCTCGTATGCCTTGCCTTTCGGCGGTACTGGCAATGGAGCTGTGGACAGCTGGATAGACCTTGCAGGCGATGTGCTCTTCAACTGGGACTTTTGGCTACACGATGAACTGACATTCTGGTATGTCCCCGCTACCATGATGCTCTATCTTTTTGCACCACCGTATATGGAACTGATACGTCGTCACCCCATATATCGTTGGTTGGTGGTGTTGCCGCTGATGTGGTGCATCATAGTACAGTATGTAGTGCCGATACACAATGCAGTAGGACATATAGAGATATTCTGGAGCCGTGTTCCGATATTCTTCTTGGGCATAAATGTAGCGGAATCGGTGCGGCAGAAGAGGGTGATAGACCAACAGGCGTGGTGGCTAACGGCACTGTTCTTCGTGGTAAGTCTCTCCTCCTGTATATGGTTAGAACAGATGCGCCATGGGCGATTCCCACTGTATGTGGAGAGAATGTTGTATATCGTCCTTGCCGTGACCACTATATTAATAATGTGTAAGGTCTTCGACTACCTGAAGCCGTATGCGATAGGTAGACTCTCCGTCAACAGTATCTTTGCGTGGGTAGGAGGAATCTCTCTCGAGATATACTTAGTACACGTGGAGTTCGTACTTAAACTGTTAGAGCGACAACACATTGGTGGCTACTGGCTCACCTTCCTTGTCACGTTAGCAATAAGCTTGCCTATAGCTTGGTTGGTACATAAGGTGAGCGATATGCTGGTAAGGCGTTGGCGATAACCGTTAAGTAAGTGTTCAAAATTATTCTCTATAATACAAGAACATTAACTAATAACTTACTTATTTATAAAAATAATTTTGAATACTTACTTATTATTACAAATAATTATAAATCTTAGACTCAACAAACAGTATCTCTTTCTCCCTTCTTGGAGGAGAGGAAGTATATTAAAAACAAAAATAACAATATGCAACGAATAGGATTTGGATACGATGTCCACCAGCTCGTAGAGGGCAGAGACCTCTGGTTAGGTGGCATAAAGATAGCCCACACACATGGGCTGTTGGGACATAGTGACGCAGACGTTTTGCTCCACGCTATCTGCGATGCGCTCCTTGGGGCTGCCAATATGCGCGATATAGGCTATCACTTCCCTGATACAGCGGCAGAGACAGATGGCATAGACTCGAAGATACTGCTGCGTAAGACCATCGAACTGATAGCAACGAAGGGCTATACGGTAGGTAACATCGACTGTACCGTATGTGCGGAACAGCCAAAGCTAAACCCACATATAGATGAGATGAGGCAATGTATAGCTGAAATTATGCAGACCGATGAGGATAATGTGTCTATTAAGGCAACGACAACAGAACGCCTCGGCTTCACAGGAAGAAAAGAAGGCATCTCGGCATACGCCGTGGCGTTAATAAATAAATGAAGAATACAAGTTACTGTGTTTCGGAAAATATTTCGGAAATGTCATATTAATGAGTCAGCTTGAAAAGTACTATCAAAACAGAGAGGTACATTGGATAGTTTTTACTATCTAACTTTCAAATTTATATAGCTCAGACTTTTTCAAGTGGAGTAATATATTCTTGATAAAGTGTAGTTCTTCTAAGGTAGCTCGGAAAATATTTCGGAAATGTCATATTAATGAGTCAGCTTGAAAAGTACTATCAAAACAGAGAGGTACATTGGATA
>CAKQDQ010000105.1 GCA_934229335.1 uncultured Prevotella sp. | reverse complement strand
TACAACTCAAGTTGGTACAATAACTACAGCTATTACTATGGCGGATATGGTTCATCATATAACTATTCAAACTATGAGAACTATTACGACCCTGACAAGTATGTACAGCTGTTGGGAGGTTCTATCGGTTGGGGTAAACGCCTACGTTGGCCTGACGATTACTTCACACTCACCGCTACACTCTCTTACACTCGTTACATATTGAAGAACTGGAACTACTTCCTCGTAAGCAATGGTAACTGTAATAACCTTAACCTTGGCTTGACCTTGGCAAGAAGTTCTACGGACAATCCTATGTTCCCTCGTAGCGGTTCTTCATTCGAGTTCTCTGTAACGGCTACTCCACCATGGTCAGTGTTTAACAATAAGGACTATGAACATCTCGCTACCAAT
This sequence comes from uncultured Prevotella sp., assembly GCA_934229335.1. Lineage (GTDB taxonomy): Bacteria > Bacteroidota > Bacteroidia > Bacteroidales > Bacteroidaceae > Prevotella. Next base: position 8,271 of record CAKQDQ010000105.1, on the reverse strand, counting down.
TCGCAGTCGGCAACATTTGCGTCAGAACAGCAGGAGAAGTATCGCTGGATAGAGTATCACAAGTGGAAGTTTAAGTCAAAGATGTATACCGCGTTGACTAACTCTAACAAGTGTTTCGTGCTGATGACAAGAGTTGAGATGGGATTGCTCGGTTCATACAACAAGTACAACAAGTCACCGTTTGAGACATTCTATATGGGTGGTGACGGTATGTCGGGTTACTCAAGCAGCTACGCTGAGGAGACCATCGGACTGAGAGGTTACGAGAATGGCTCTCTGACGCCTTACGGATCTTCTGGTTATGCCTACGACAGATTCTCGCTTGAGCTGCGTTATCCGTTCATGTTGGGCAACACAACAATATATGGTCTTGGCTTCGCAGAGGCTGGTAACGCGTGGAATGACACTAAGGACTTCAATCCATTTGATATGAAACGTTCTGCTGGCCTGGGTGTACGTATCTACTTGCCAATGGTAGGACTGATGGGACTTGACTGGGCTTACGGCTTCGATAAGGTGTATGGAACAAAGGGTGGCAGCCATTTCCACTTCATACTCGGTCAGGAGTTCTAATGTGTTGCAGCGAAGAAGCTGATAATAAATTGCGGTATCGCATAATAATAAGGTAATATATAAGGTGAGCATCACAGATTGTCACCGTAACAATAAAGTAAGTGTTATGAAAAAGATATTCCTTACGCTCGTTGTAGCGTGTGTGGCTATTGTTGCAAATGCACAGAAGTATGCACTTATTGACATGGAGTACATACTGAAGAATATACCAGCTTATGAACGTGCCAACGAACAGTTGTCGCAGGTATCTAAACGTTGGCAGGCGGAGGTGGAAGCACTTAACACCGAAGCCTCTACCATGTATAAGAACTATCAGAATGAGGTGGTTTTCCTGTCACAAGAGCAGAAGCAGAAGAAGCAGGAGGCTATAATGCAGAAAGAGAAAGAAGCCGCTGACCTGAAGAAAAAGTATTTCGGACCAGAAGGGGAACTCTTCAAAAAGCGTGAGAGCCTTATGTCACCAATACAGGAAGAGATTTACAATGCCGTAAAGGAGGTCTCGGAATTGCGTGGATATCAGCTGGTGTTAGATAGAGCGTCTGACAATGGCATAATCTTCGCTTCACCTCGTATCGATATTTCTAACGAAGTACTACAGAAGCTCGGATACTAACATCATACTTGTGCGTCGACGTTTCAACGTCGAACGCCTGTAAAAAGAAATAATTAATAACATAAACAATAGAAAAAAACAAAAATGAAAAAGACTATTATCGCGCTCGTTGCGGTATTTGCTATGGCACTTAACGCAAACGCACAGAAGTTTGGTCATGTTGATACACAGAACATAATGCAGAGCCTTCCAGAGCTGACTAAGGTGAACGGTGAGCTGCAGGCTATCGCACAGCAGTACGACAATGATATCAAGGCGATGCAGGAAGAACTGCAACGTAAGGCTGAGGAATATGATAAGAATAAGGCTACTATGAGTGCTACTGCACAGCAGGAACAGGAGAAGGCTCTACAGGATATGGCTACAAAGATACAGCAGACTTATCAGCAGAACCAGCAGAGCTTCCAGAAGCAGCAGCAGGAGAAGATGCAGCCTATACAGCAGAAGATAATGACTGCTATTCAGAACGTTGGTAAGGCAGGACAGTATACATACATCTTTGAGAATGGTGCAGCACTCTATGTAGGTCCAAGTTCTAAGGATGTAACATCTGAAGTTAAGGCAGAGATAAACAAGTTGAAGTAAATTCGTTGTTTAGTGATTTTGTTGTTTGGTTGTTAGTTGATGGATAAAAGCCCATGGCTGAATGCTTCAAACAACCAAACAACCCAATCACTAAACCACTAAACAACTTAATTATGAAGAAAACAATCCTAACGTTAACCCTCTTTCTCGTTACAGCCTTCACTGCGATGGCACAAGACGTTAAGGTGGGTTATTTTAGTTATAAGGCGGTGTTGCAGTCAATGCCAGCATATAGCGTTACTGTTGCTAATATGGACAAGCTACGCCAGCAGTACGCTGACGAGCTGAATGGTGCTCAGAAGGAATTTAACGAGAAGTACGAACTGTTCCTTGACCAGCAGGCTTCACTTGCAGAGTCTATTCGACAGAAACGTCAGGCAGACCTGCAGGCACTACTTGAGCGCAACGAACAGTTTAAGAAAGAGTCTGAACGCCTCATGGCACAGGCAGAGAAAGAGGCTATGGCTCCACTTTATGATAAGGTGAACGCTGCCATCAAGAAAGCTGGTGAGCAAGGGGGCTATATCATAATAGTGAACACTGACAGCGAGGCGTGCCCATATATAGCCCCTGCTATGTCAGAAGACGTAACGGCAACACTCTTAGAGTTGACAAAATGACCTCTCCAATCGGTGTCTTTGACTCTGGCTATGGCGGACTGACCATACTGCAACAACTGCACAAGCGTCTGCCTGAACATGACTTTATATACCTTGGCGATAATGCACGCGCGCCATACGGCTCACGTTCTTTCGATGTGGTATATGACTTCACGCGACAGGCTGTGTTGCGTTTGTTCGACATGGGCTGCCACCTCGTAATATTAGGCTGTAACACCGCTTCGGCAAAGGCACTGCGAACAATACAGCAGAATGACCTCCCTATATATAATAAGGAGCACTTCGGCATCACTGACGACGCTACAACGGAGTGGGGAGGCAATAGAGTCCTTGGAGTGATACGCCCTACCGTAGAGGTGATAGGTAGCCTAACGCAATCGCGCCATGTCGGAATAGTAGCCACAGAAGGTACTGTACGCTCAGAGAGTTATACACTTGAGATAGCCAAGTTCTACCCCGACATCGTGGTAACGGGACAGGCTTGCCCACTGTGGGCGGCGATAGTGGAAGCTGGAGAAGCAGAAAGCGAGGGAGCAGAGTTCTTTGTGCGTAAACGCATAACGCAGCTTTTGGCGAAGGATCCACTTATAGACACAATCATTTTGGGGTGTACTCACTATCCGCTGTTGATGAACGCCATACGTAAGGTGACCCCAAAAGGTATCAGAATAGTGCCGCAAGGAGAATATGTAGCTGCGGCATTAGAGGATTATCTGGGCAGACATCCAGACATGAGTCAACGTTGTAGCAAGGGAGCTACGGTGAAGTACTACACCACGGAGTCGCCAGAACGCTTTAAGGAGTGCGCGGCAATGTTCCTGCATGAGGACATTAACGTGCAACATATAGACCTCTGACGTGATGATGCTAAGTAAAAATTGAACACTAAGTTAGTTTTTACCGAAAGACGCAATCGAAAAAACATAATGCCACCTCATAGGCTGAAGCCCTTGAAGTGGCTTTTTTATATACGCAAAACAGAGAAAAAGTAGAGTGAATGGTGTATAATTGTAGTGTAATGACATAAAAGTACTGTTCTACTTATATATAGTAACGATACCGACGTTCGCATATTCCGAAAGCAAACGCTTGTGGCTATAAGGAAAAAGCGATAACTTTGCACTGCGATTTGAAAAAAGGAAAAGATACGGACTTTTTTTACGACAATGGAACTAAGACAATTAAGAGCTTTCGTGAAAGCGGCTGAAACCTTAAATTTTACAGAAGCAGCCAAGGCGTTATGCGTAACGCAGAGTTCTTTCTCGCAGTCAATAAAGATGCTTGAGGAGGAACTTAATGTGACGTTGTTTCATCGCAATAGCCACGAGGTGAGCCTTTCGCAGGCTGGCTATGAACTCTTGCCGTTTGCACGACAGACACTTCAGCAGGCAGATAACTGCGTAAACCGTATGAATGACCTGCTTGGACTAAAGGCAGGAACACTGAATGTCGGTGTAACACATTCCTTCAGTATGCTGATGAACGAGTGTATCATGCTGTTTCACAAAACATACCCTGGTATAAAGCTACACGTCTATTATAAGACCATGAACGAGTTGATGGAGATGTTAACCAAAAGAGAATTGGACTTTGTGGTTTCCTTCAAACCGTTTGACTCTTATCCACAGATTGAATCGCACATACTATTTGACGATAGTCTATCGGCTATTGTCAAGAAAGACCACCCATTGGCAAAGCATAAGAGCATCAGCGTACACCAACTTGTTGACTATGACCTTGTGTTGCCTACTAAAGGACTGCAGGCACGCAATACGCTCGACGCCATGGTGGGCAGACGTAATTTGGAAATGAGAACTATAATAGAGATGAACTCCGTCAATCCGTTGCTGCATCTCGTGCAAAATTCTAATTATGTTACGGTGCTTTCAAGTGCCGCCATAGAAGAAAGCAGTGGGCTGTGTGCCATACCTATTGACGACCCAGAGGCGACAATGACGGGGTCATTCCATATATTAAAGGAATCATACAAGAAAGAAGCTACCAAAGAGTTTATTAGGCTCTTGTGCGATACCAACGCTATCAGGAACCGACTCTACTCTTGGTTAGGAAAATGATAATAAGGATAACATAAGAATAAAACTAAACAAAAACAACCATGACATCAATTTTCTTGGCAGCAGCCAAGGCTGCTGCGGCATCATCAGTAAATTACAACGAGTGGATAATCTGTATTTGTGTGGCTCTGACTCTCATACTCGCATTTGGTCCGAAGCTGGTTCACAAAATGGTTGAGCTGAACAAGCGTTATCACATCGTTAGTTGGGATGAAGGTAAGGAAATAACAATAGAGTGGAATGAGTCACGTTAGTAATTGTAAAACGCCAGAGGAGGTACACCAGAGACTGAAAAGCATTGCACTTTTCCTTTCACGTTATGCGGCAGCATTGCTCGCCTGCGGTACCACGTCAATACGAATAGAGAAAAATGTAGAGCGTATAGCTGAGTCGTACGGTACTACTGCGGAAGTAACAATCTTTCCACTGCATATCATGATGACAGTATGGGACGGGGATCATAACCATTCCTATACAAATAATGAGCGCATCAGTACTGGAGGACTTAACTTTGAGCAAAACTCTTCGCTTAGTACACTGAGCTGGCGTATAGCCGACAGACACCTCTCTCTGCCTGTAGCCAACCGTCTGCTTACGTATATTACTACGAGAAAGCGACTGAATAAATGGTTCGTACTCATACTCGTGGGATTTGCCAATGCTTCTTTCTGCCGTCTCTTCAACGGTGATGCTTTGGCGATGCTTATAGTATTCATTGCTACCATTGATGGCTTTTATCTAAAGAACAAGTTGCACTCCATGAAGATGGATATACGTATGGCAACTATCATAGCGGCTTGTTTCTCCGCCATCATAGCATCAGCAGGCTATGTGTTCCATCTTGGCAACACTCCAGAGATAGCTCTCGCCACCAGTGTGCTGTATCTTGTGCCGGGAATACCATATATTAATGCCGTCAGCGACTTGTTGTATGGACATTATATATGTAGTATCTGTCGCTTTATCACAGCGTTGATACTCACAGCATGCCTTGCGGTAGGACTGTGTATCGCCATAATATTAATGAATATAGAGTTCTTTTAATTCCACATCAGCATAATGTTTCTCATAGAATTAATAGAAGACGGCTTCTTCGCTGCCATTGCCGCCATAGGATTCGGCAGCATCAGTAACGTGCCAATAAAGGCATTCTCTGGATGTGCGTTACTCGCTGCCATGGGGCACGCCACACGTTACGCCTTAATGAACGGTGCGGACTGGTCCATTGTGCTTGCTGCTTTCGTAGCATCACTTGTCATAGGCTTCGCCTCTATCCCCTGTGCTCGATGGTGGAAATGCCCTGCCGAGTCACTCTCATTCCCTGCATTGTTGCCTATGATTCCTGGAATGTATGCCTATCGCACCGTAGAGTCATTGGTGCAGTGCCTTACAGACCTGCCAGAGGCTGAGTTCTACCACTACAACTACCTTTTCTGTTATAATGGCATGATGACGCTTACTATAATAGCATTGATGGTAATAGGAGTGACTATACCTCTCTTTATGTTCGGTAACATACCATACGCTGTGACTCGTAAGGGACTGCGTAAAAAGAAATAACATCCACGAGCAGTTTAATATAGAAATATAAAATACGTAAAAGAGCCCCAATCGTAATGCGGTTGGGGCTCTTTTTATGTTACTTCCCAATTAAGAAAATGGTAGCTACAAAAGAGATTCATCCATATTGTGACTGAATATGAAGATGCTTGACTTTTACGATATGATCTAATTGCCTAATTGGGGGGGGGGCTTGATGTTGAACAATTTATATATTCGTGGTAATACATTATATAAATACAGTCACGAGTTACAGTTTTTATACAGTTGTAAAGTTTATTGAATATCGGATGAGATATAACTTTGACTAAAATCTTTTGACTCCAGATATGATAAGGATGTTGATGACAATATCCCTAATCACATTTATAAAAAATATATTTTTGACAAAGCCTTTGTTTATCGTTAGCTCTCCTTTATCCCTGAGTGTTATGCCCTTTCTATGCGTTTGTGCGTTTGTAGTTCTGCTAAAGCGCAGAACATACGTCTGAACAAACCTGACATAGACCATGAAGAGAATTACGGGCAACGAGACCTTAATATGCATGAATACATTGTGGGCGTAAACGAACAGTATACGGTATCGCTACAGAAACTGACGATAGGTAGCTATATTAGCCTCTATTCGCAGAATGAATACGAGGCGGAATACATGAATAACACATTACGCCATGTTCTCATTAAGTAATATTGAAAAAATAACTTACGTAGTTTTTACCTCAGCAAGATGAGATAAAAACTGCGTAGGTAAACATTACCCTAACAATACAAAAATAGAATAAGTAAGTGTCCAAAATTATTTTAATATTTAATATAGGCTGTTTTGAGGCAGTTAGTTTCACTGTTTGAGAGTGTAATGCGGGCATTGTGACCGAAAACAGTGGAAGCAGATGACCAAAAGAGACTGTATAAAATATTCTCAATAATACAAGAACATTAACTTACTTATTTATAAAAATAATTTTGAATACTTACTTAAGTTATTTTTTGAATATTACTAAGCTATAAATTTGCCAAAAAACAAAGAAATAAGAGAGAAGTACCTTGCTGTATGCGATAAGGCACTTTCTTCAGTAATGTAGTAACGAAAAAGCAGTTTTTTATCGTTGCCCCTATGGTAAATTAGGGCAATTGCTACGAAAAAACTAAATATTCATGTAATCACAACGCTTTTGCCATGCAATAAGGAAGATATTGCACCCCCAAAAAAGATAGTATTCACAGAGTAAAAAGATATACATAGCAAATGAGTAACCTAACAGCCTGATATAAAGTGATATAACGCATACGTACCATCAGTAGGTATAAATGGTAAATTTTATAGGGATGACATTGTGCGGAAATAATGAATGTATAGTTAATAACAGAACAGTTCGAAACTGTCGCTTCTTCTTAACGAGAAGAAATCCGTTCAGAGGTAAACGCGATACAGTAGAGCAAGAAAGATGACAGAAAGGATAGTTATTTGAAAATTATGCACTTAGAAGTAAAAAACTATATAAAAAACTTGCAGGAACCAGAAAAAAGTAGTAACTTTGCACTCGAAATCAGGGGGATTGCGCTGGAATTGTCTATCAACTCGCTGAATCATAACGCCTTAGACTCCGAGGAAAAGGATGCCTGAAGTGCGCTATTTTTGCGTGTATACACGTAAGATAAGAAACGGGAATAAAAAGAAATAATATATTTATTAGTTAATTTAACAAAGAAATGCCAGGATTAATTGGAAGAAAAATCGGAATGACATCCGTTTTCAGTGCCGACGGTAAGAATATACCGTGCACTGTTATCGAAGCTGGTCCTTGTGTCGTAACTCAAGTGAAGACCGTCGAGAAGGACGGTTACGCTGCAATTCAGCTCGGCTTTGGTGAGGCAAAAGAGTCTCGTACAACAAAGCCTATGATGGGTGCCTTTAAGAAGGCCGGCACAACACCGAAGCAGCACTTGGCTGAGTTCAAGTTTGATGAGGAACACAACCTCGGTGACACTATTACAGTTGATCTCTTCGGAGAGAATGACTTTGTTGACGTTGTAGGTACATCAAAGGGTAAAGGCTTCCAGGGTGTTGTAAAGCGTCATGGTTTCGGTGGTGTAGGTCAGTCAACTCACGGTCAGGACGACCGCGCTCGTAAGCCGGGTTCAATTGGTGCCTGCTCTTATCCTGCGAAGGTATTTAAGGGTATGCGCATGGGAGGTCATATGGGTAACGAGCGAGTTACTACGCAAAACCTCAAAGTAATTAAGG
>CAKQDQ010000104.1 GCA_934229335.1 uncultured Prevotella sp. | reverse complement strand
CCCTGCGTGTGTTCACCTTCACCACGCCATTAGACACATCACCGTACTCCACACCTGGTATTCCTGCTATCACCTCCACGCTCTCAATGTTAGATGCAGAGATGTTACGAGTAGAAGCAGATAGTGTCTCGCTCATGTTAGCATTGTTGTCGAGGCGCATACCGTCCACCTCAATGGCGGTACCGAACGCAGCGTTGCCCCTCTCTCCACTGCCTGCACGCAGCGCAAGGCGTGAGTCGTTCATCAGTGTAGAGTTGACGGTCTGACCGCCAGGCAGCAATGCCGTGATGTCGCTGAGCGAAAGCACCTGCGAATGGTCCAGCGTGGTGCGGTCCATGGTGTAGGTAGTAGCTCCTGTGGCAGACCTCTTGCGTGCTGTAACCTCCACACCCGGAATACTGAGGTTATCCTCTTTCATGCGAATGTTTTTGAGGTCAGTGTCACGGTTGAGAAGGAAAGAGACGGTGCGGGTGACGTATCCTAATGTTCTTACCTCCACTGTAACCTGCCCTTCAGGCACGTTAGCGATAGAAAAAGAGCCGTTGTCGTCAGCTACAGCCCACAGTTCCAAGTTCAGAACCTTGACGGTAGCATACGACAGCGGCTTCATGGTATGGTCGTCGAGCACCTTGCCTGACACGGTGAAACGCCCAGTGCCAGCAAATGTCGATAATATAGCGAAAAAGAATAGTAAAAATGTTAATCCTGTCCTCATCTTCAACCAGTTAGGAATGATTTGTTTCCTGCTGCAAAGTTACTCTGTTTTTCTGACCTACACAATACCTATAAGTGGGTATAATAACAGAGTTGTTTATGTAATGCCGAAAAAAATAACATAAAAAAGACACACAGCTTCGTTTATTCGTATAAATATTGTAACTTTGCCGTTGTATAGAAGAAGAAAAATCTATGATGACTATTATTATCTACTGCCTTATATCGTATATTGCCTGTTCCTTGCTATGTCTCATTATCAATGAATGTACGGTTAGTGAGAGGGTGACGCGTATCTTGAGGTACGGTATAAAGGAAGGAGTGAGGCTGAATGTACTGGAAAAGAAGATAAAGAAACGTGTACAAGAACTAACTGGAAAACTGAGCAGGGAAGGTGTTGTGGTGTTTAATATCCCCTTTGAACCAGAAGAAAAAGAGATATTCTACATAGAGAACCATTATGATGAACAACGTAACCTCTATATAAAAGAGAATATGGAGATGATAAAGGAGGTCTTTGCGAAACAAGGTTATACCTTTATCTATCTGCCATCAGTGCGTGTGAAGAAAGAAGTGGCACGTAGTATGCTGGCGTATTATACAGCTGGTCGTGATGCCTTGCCCGATTCTTATGACGAGACGCAAGGACTGCGGAGCGATTTTCTGCTCGACTATATGTTACGACCAGAGAATAGGGAGAAGGTGAAGGCAGGCTTTGCATGGTGCAATAAGAAGATAAATTTGTTCAACTACAAGAAGTTTGTTTATTACTTCGAATACATATCCTTTGACGGTGCTGATGCAAGGCAACATCCGCGGGTGACGATAGAGGCTATACTTACGGAGATAGAAAAGGGAGAGGGTATTCGTAATGCCTTCCTTTCATGTGAAGTAGTACCAAGTAAAGACGAAGAAAACCATAACCTTGACGAAGCGACACGGCAACTGCTGGAAGAGGTAGAGGCGAAACTGAAAGCCGTAAGACTAAAGGGTATCAGCGAGGCTGTGATAGCAAAATACGTCAAACCCTGCCCGGAGTTGAGCCGAGTGACCATAGGGGGCGACTTCACTATTAACCTAAATGATTACGACAACACAGTCATAACGATGGAACCTATTGTAAAGGCGGTGTATATACTCTTTATGCGCCATGAAGAGGGTATATACTTTAAGAACCTGCATGACTATCAGGTGGAGTTAGAGATAATATACCGTGCGGTGAAGGCAAAGAAAAATGATGTGGACAAAAGGATAAACGAAGGGTTTACACCGCAGATAAGTAATAGCGTGAGATGCCTTACCGACCCACTGAATAATTCTATCAATGAGAAATGTACGAGGATAAAGGAGGCGTTTCTGTTGCATTATCATGACAGTATAGCGCAAAACTATTACGTAAGAGGCGGCAGAGCAGACCGTAAACGGGTAACATTGCCGAGAAATCTCGTAACATGGGAGGAAGAAGTATGAGACAGTCAACAATAAAGCTGATTAATAAGATAACGGATAACCTGATGAATTGCAATTTCATGATGCTGCTTGTTCTGGGTGGTATTGTGGCTTTCCCGTTTCTGTGTATATATGAAATATTAAAGTGGGTATACCGTTGTTTCCGAAAACGATGCCCAAGTAAACCTATAGAGCATATCACTCCCGAGGCGAACGGTAGGTTCCTGTTCCGTAGAGATGGCAATGAGGAGATACGACAGGACGTTTTTGTGTATGTAGAGACGGAATATGACGAGAGGATTCACCGCTTTTTCGAGAACGAAAAGAAATGGATAACAGACCTACAGCAGTGGTATGGCATAGATATAATAAAGGAAGACGGCGAAGAGATAAAGAAAAGGATGGTCTATCCGCAAGATTTCGCAGTGTTCCGACATGGCTTTCTGTGGAACACACGGTCGGTAACATTTAGGGACGATGTGGTAGAGAACGCTGTAGCCTGTCTCTATTTTGATATAAACCCAGAGTCGGAGGTGTCTATTAAGGAGCAGATAAGAATGGCAATGGGAAGAGTATACAAGGAGATATTACATTGATGAGATAAGAAAGAATCCCTTTCACAAGCCTTGTGAAGGGGATTCTTTCGTTAGGTTAATTCAGATTGCGTAACTTTGCGGTGTAAACAAATAAACCACAAAGTTATGACAGATTTAGAAATAATACTCACCGACCTCAAGGCGTCGCATTATAAGCCTTGGGATGTCAATCGGTTAGAAGTGTGTAAGGCGTTACTGAAGTATCTAAGTAAGGACGATCTGCGTGCTATACGACATTCGCGGTGGATGGATATGGACAATCCCCTCTATCCATCGCTGTTTGAAGCACTATATCGTGATGAGCTTTCTGCCACGGTAGAGAAGCTGAAGGGAATGGAGACAAAGAGTCTTCTTGAGGAGCTGAGGACCACAAAGAGTGCGTATAAGAAGGAGAAGATACCAGAGATACTGCTTGAACGCTACGACAAGATGAGCGGAAAGGAACGTAAGGACGTGTTCAGAGTATTGCTAAGAAAGGGACTTGTAGAAAAAGAATAAAAAAAATAGGTGGACGATTATGAAAAATATATTCAAAAACATATTGAAGGTAGTAGGGGCCATGTTTATTGTTTGGCTTTTTTCCGTAGTGTGGGACATCGCTTGTTTGGCGGCATGGTGCTCGATAGTAGGATTCTTTGCCGACCCTACGTTTTGGGGATTCATAGTGTTGTCTTTTGGATGGGGCATCGGCGTGAACGTGATAGGCTTCATATTTTGGGCTATGGGGGCAGGTATCATGCATCTCATCAATGGTTCAAAGCCAATGATGGTTTGCCCGTTGTTATTACTTATATATCGTGGTATCATGGGTATCGCAACAACGTATTTTGCCGAAAACATGAATTCGCTGCCGTATCTGCAAGAGATTTGTGAGCAAATACGAGAATGGGCAGGCGCATGGTATGGTATAACTTCCGTTATAACGTGCGTGGTAATGTTATTCGGTTATGTGGTTTGCGCCTCACTGATGTTTGAGAAAGTAGATGATTAAAGGCGGTTCAGAAAGATATTAGGGTGGTTCTATAACGATTGACAATTTATAGAACCACCCTAAAACTGTATAGTGACGGTGAAAAAATAAACAGGTATAATTTATGTCATAGATTTTTGAGATAGTTTGGAGACATGAAGATGGAGAACTCCGTGAAACGCCTGAGCTTAGCGAAGAATGTGAGCATTGTGACTGATGAATGGCTTCAAAATATCCAAAAAGGTATAAACTTTATATTGGATATTATTAATCACGTTAAATTGTACCAAGTTATTTCTTTACTGTCACATAAGGACTTAACGATAGCTTATTTCACCATGAACAACTCGATGCCTTTCTTGAGTCCCATGTTCCTGCTGTATTGTTTGTCTTGAGCGTTGTTCCAATGTTCAAATACTCCCAAACTACCAGTTTTGACACCGTTCGGACGGTAGTCTCCCCACTGCGCGTTCCATCCTCTCGCCGCTTCTTTAAGGTAATTGTCGCAGTTCAGGCTTGACCCTTTCTTGAATTGTGGCGCACCACTGAAGCCCAGTTCCTTGCCATATTCCGCAAAAAGGAAGTCGAGACCTACACATTCAATGGCAACTGGGTCGAGAGACATAAAGTAACTGCCGCTCCACTGTCCGTCAAACATCTTCCATCGGTCACGCTCTGGTTTAGGAGCACCTACGTTAGTCTGCATACCATAAAGCCCGTCTACTATATATAATAAGGTCTTCTTGCCAAGATTAGGGCAACCCATCAGGTCAACATACGCGCTATAGTCGCCTTCCTTGCCCGACATCTGACTTACAGTATGCGTGTTATGCATCTTTGCAGGAAAAGGGATAGAACCAAAGTGATTCTTTGCGCATAGCGTGACACCAGTAATCTCGTGGCCCTTCAGCAGTGCCATGTTGATGATGTAAGATGCTTCCACCACAGCCTTAGGTAACACAGTGCCAAGAGTAACGCTTGGGTCGGTGTAAGAGATGGCATCCTTCACCCAGTGGGCGGAGTCGACTCCAGCAGAACCAGTGGCACTCATCCATCTTACATTAGGGAACAAACGGTGTACAGGCAGGTAAATTCTGTCGGGCATGGCCCTTGTCTTCCAACCAATCGTAGCGTCATACACCGTAATACATTCTTGTGGCACGCCAGCGTTGTTAGTCAGTTGGCGGAGAATGGCTATGGTAGCCTGTGGAGATTGGTCTATATCGTTGTCATGGTCAGAAGTGCTGTAAGTGTTGTTCAGATTAATCTTTATAACCAACTGTTCCCCTTTTTTGTAACCATGACTGCCGCGATTGTTATGAGAATTATAGTATTTGAAAATACTTTTCCATGCTTTCTTTACAGATTGTTCTCCAGATAAAGCGCATAGCGAACGGTCGTACATATCGTTAAGACGCTTCTGGTCGATGTTTCCTTCGTTCCACCAATGACCATCATGCCCATTCCACAGTGCTACCAGGGAGTCTCTTACCCATGTTACTCTACCAGGAAAGATGCCTTTAGCCTCGCCTATGGACTTATTCGACTCAAAATGTAGTTCCTGAGCAGCTGCTTGCGACAAAGGAGCACAAAGCATAAATGTTGGTAATATCAGAGCCTTGATGCGGCTGATGATATTCTTTACTTTTCTATTTACCATATTTCTGATAGTTTTAATTTCGGTGCAAAGGTAGTAAAAATATACGTAAAGCGACTTTTCTCTGTGCTTAAAAATAGGTTCTGAATGGTCCTTAGAATTGTAATTATACGTAATGTAACGGTAAACAAAAGTTAAAAATAGTCCCTTGGTGTAAGAAATACACATGAATGTTTTGCTAACTAAAATAAAATAAATACCTTTGCGTCATATTTACACAAAGTAGTAATTAATCAAGAGTAAAGAAATGAAAATTCTAAGTCTATTTCGCAAGAAGTTTTCCACTGTAAACTTGCAGGTCGAAGACAAGAAAAGAGTGGTAGAGTCATCAGTATCAGACGCTTCAGAACGGGTACAGAAAGATGAAGAAAGCGGTATGAGTGGAGCGGTAACAAAATCGTGTGAAGCGGCATCAGAGCCACATGACAAAAGTGAACCGACCTCAGTCGTGTATAACCTTATCATACTTGATGAGAGTGGTTCTATGAGTGGGGTAACAAGGCAGACCATATCAGGGTGTAACGAAACGCTCAATGGTATTCGCGCTACGGCAAAAGATAACCAAGAGCAGAAACAGTATGTGTCCATCTATTGTTTTGATACGTCAAAATCACGTTATCTGTTTGAGAATAAACCCATAGAAGACGTAAAGGACCTGACAGCAAAAGATTATAGACCCTATGATAGTACTCCCCTTTATGATGCAATAGGTGACACCGTTAGTAAGCTACAAAAGATTGCTACCAGTACAGATTCAATAGCGAAGGTTACGATTATAACAGACGGTTACGAGAATGCTTCAAAGCAATGGAGTCATGCTTCGATAGTTACACTGATAAAGAGCCTAAAGCAAAAAGGCTGGCTCTTCACCTTTATCGGTGCGAATATTGATGTAGAGCGAACTTCGCACTCTCTTGGTATCGACAGTTATATGAAGTTTGAACAGACAGATGCTGGTATGAAAGAGATGTTTGATTGTGAGCGTCGCAGCCAAGAGGCGTATATGAAGAAGATGGCTTATCTGCGTAAGAGGGATGCCTTCATAAACGCTTGCGAGGAAGAACGTGAAGAAATGTTCGGAGCCATGAACGAGAACTATTTTACAGAGGACGAGCGCGTTGCTCCGAACCTTATCCATTCTCTTGCCCCAGACGAAGTCTTTGTGTTTGGTAGCAATGTCTTTGGAAAGCACAATGGAGGTGCTGCCTATATTGCCTTATCCCGATTCGGTGCGGTGATGGGACAGGCGGAAGGCATACAGGGACAGAGTTATGCCATTCCTTCAGTAGGTTGCACGTTTGAAGAAATTAGAATGGCAGTTGAGCGTTTCACAGAATATGCCGTTATGCATCCTAATAAGAAGTTCATGCTGACAGCCATAGGGTGTGGTAATGCAGGCTATACGCCACGTCAGATAGCCCCACTGTTCCGCTCTGCATACGGTTTTGGCAACGTTTATGTGCCAGCCCGTTTCCTGCCGTATGTACGAGAGGCTGACGTGTAAAGAGCAAAGAGAGACAAAGTTTCAATTCTAATAACGTTTAGTAAAAATGAATTATACAATAACAGACCTTACGCAGGGAGCTAAAGCAATGGCTAAAAGTGTTTTCGGAAAAAAGAAAGAATATCAGCTTCAATTTAACCGTGAAGAAGATGGGTTATGGTATATAGATTATCCTAACTGGCCTTTTGACCATCATAATTTGCTTATTAGATAAAAAATAGATAACTTTGTCATCGTAATGAGACAGAAGAAGAGAAATGAACACTAAGGCAGTGTACAAAGTATAAAGTAAGAGAAGTGTACATGCAGAATAGGAGAAAGAATGAGGTACGAGAAACAAACCGTAGCCTGCGTGCAGTATTACGACTCACCGTGCGGCAGGATAATCCTTGCTTCGGTGGACGATAAACTGTGCGTGTGTGATTGGTACGACAAACCTTGTGCTGAGCGCAACAAGCGCAGACTGGCACGACAGATAAATGCAGAATACATAGAAGAACAGTCCGACGTGTTGCAGCAGACCGTGTGCCAGCTTGATGAATACTTTGCGGGTCAACGTAAAACCTTCGACATACCCCTGCATACAGTGGGGACAGAGTTCCAGAAACGTGTGTGGGAGGCACTGCAAGAGATACCTTATGGCGAGACAAGGTCGTACAAGGACATTGCCGTGAAGGTAGACAACGTAAAAGGCGTAAGGGCTGTGGCGCAAGCGGTAGGGGCAAATGGGATAAGCATTATCATACCCTGCCACCGTGTAATAGGAACCAACCATACATTGACGGGATTTGCAGGCGGACTGGAAGCAAAGAAGATACTGTTAGAAATAGAAAGGCGTAACAGCAACAGTGACGTCATGCTATGCTTTTAACAGTATAAAGTAGACGTCTTGCCATATTTCTGTGACAGAGAAGCCAAAGAAAATTTGGGCGTTACAAATAAAAGTGATACCTTTGTACACAAAAAGAGAAAGAAGATGGATTATATGTCACAAGAGGGCTACGATAAGCTCGTAGCAGAGTTGCGCCAGTTGGAGACGGTAGACCTGCCACAGGTGCGCGATGCCATCGCTGAGGCACGTGACAAAGGCGACCTTAGCGAGAACTTTGAATATCATGCCGCAAAGCGTGAACAGGGACGACTGCTGAGCAGAATACGCTTTAAGCAGAAGAGACTGGAGAATGCACGAGTGATAGACAAGTCGATACTGAAGACAGACTGTGTGGGACTGTTGAGCAAGGTACAGATGACCAACCTCGGCAACAACAGAACAATGTCGTACACCATAGTAAGCCCCACGGAGGCAGACATGGCGGAAGGTAAGATTTCGGTGAAATCACCTATCGCCCAGGCGCTGTTGAACAAGAAACAAGGCGACATCGTGGAAGTGCGAGTGCCAGCAGGACTACTGAAACTGCGCATAGACAGTTTTGAGGTGTAGGCGGCTTACATAGAAAATGAAGGATGATTCTATAAATTACCACCTTCTTATCATTCATGTAAATTTTCATAGTGTTCATTTCTTAATGCTGCAAAGGTTAAAATATATAAAATGTTTGTAGGTGTAGAAATTATTTTCTAATTTTGCGACATCTTTATGCAGACAGCATAGAAGATGCCATATAATGAAAAGGCGTTTATCACGCGCTTTGTTCTTGATTCTTAGAAATCCTGAGAAAATTTCAATTGCAATCGAAGAATATAGCAACGGATAGATGCCTCATGGGTATGTAATATATTAGTATGTTCTAATTATCCCCTCTCGCCTATAGTGTTATAGGTGGGATAGGTGTATAATGG
>CAKQDQ010000103.1 GCA_934229335.1 uncultured Prevotella sp. | reverse complement strand
TCTTCTGCTTTGGCTTTCTGGTTCTGTGCCTGACGTAATGCCAACTGGCTTGACTCATACCAGAAAGAGTAGTTACCAGCAAATACTGTCACCTTACCGTAGTCTATATCTACAGTTTGGGTAGACACCGCATCAAGGAAGTGACGGTCGTGTGACACAACAAGAACAGTCTGCTCTACATTAGACAGATATTCTTCCAACCACTGTACAGTATCGAGGTCAAGGTCATTGGTTGGCTCATCAAGAAGCAGGTTATCAGGATTGCCAAAGAGAGCTTTCGCCATCATTACACGAACTTTCTCATTGTTCGACAACTCTGACATCATCTTATAGTGTGAATCCTCCTTTATTCCAAGATTTGACAAAAGCTGCGCCGCGTCGTTTTCGGCATTCCAGCCATCCATCTCAGCAAACTTCTCTTCTAATTCTGCTGCACGATTACCGTCTGCCTCAGACATTTCGCCTTTAGAGTACAGAGCATCACGTTCCTGCATATTATCCCATAATGGCTTGTGTCCCATCAATACGGTATTTATAACAGTTACATTGTCATACTTAAAGTGATCCTGCTCGAGTACAGAAAGTCTCTCGCCAGCGCCAAGTTCTACTGTACCTTTATTAGGTTCCAAATCACCACTTATGGCACGTAGGAGGGTTGACTTACCGGCACCGTTTGCACCTATCACTCCATAGATATTTCCTGGTGTAAACTTAAGATTTACGTCTTTGTAAAGAACACGCTTTCCGAACTGGATAGCAAGATTTGTGACTGTTATCATTTTCCTGTCTATATATGTATATAATCAATCTATAAATAAATCGGTTACAAAGTTACACATTTTTCACGACATAGCAAAATTATGGCGTTTATTTTACCAAAATAACACTCTTCCACTATGCTATACATTACGACACATATTCCTGCCGTATCATTTATGCCAATTAGCTGAACTAACCTTTATATAATCTTCTGGAACAAATTTAGTTATATCAAATAACGGTTTTCCATCTACCAGCGGAATATTGTCTTCTGTATAGTTATTCACCATTTTGCACTTTGCTTTATCATAGTCTGTGTAATCCATTCCTTTTCCTATAGGCTTTATTGATATGTTTCCTTTCAGCACATGACCATAACCAGCCACATCAACGGCTTCGTCTACAGACTTTCTGCCCACCATCGTATAGTTACGCGGATTAGCTATAGAAATATTATTGATGAAGTCAACTCCTCCTAAATGATGATTGGCATATATACCCTTATTCTTATTACGATAAGCGATGCTGTTTTTCACAACGTGACGTGGCGCAACTTTTACTTCACGTACCATCTGTGCTTTATCTTTCATTCCATATCCACCGGCTTTGAAGCCTGTGCCGTCACCTGCTGGCATTAATGTTCCAGGTCTGAATCCATTATAAAACGCTATACAATTTTCTATCACTACAGGTGCAAGACAATTTATCAAATCAAAACCGTCATCACTATTCCACCATGCTCTACAATACCTAAAAACATTTCCTGTATCCTCTGCCGACATACAGTGCGCACCAAAGCCATCAGTATTGCCTCCATAGCCATTATCTGAATAATAATCATAATTATTGTATGCGTCACAATACTCTATAACGTTATTCTTACCCGACAGTAAATATACGCCTATTGCCATTCCATCATGAAAGGCCATTCTGCTCAACACACAGTTATTAGCTTTCACAATTCTCACACACTCACTTTGTGAATGACCTTTCTGCAACACTTTCAGACCGGTAATGCTTAAATTACTTAACACTATATTGTCAGCAGATAGCAGTATCCCCGTCAAACGGTAGTCACCAGGATTTACAGCCGACATATCAAACTCTGCAGTCTCGTCTGCATAGCCACTGTACACTATCGGTGCATCAGGCTTTCCCGAACGTGTAATATTGAATACCACCGCATAACGACCCTTTTTATTTTGAATCTCGGCATTAGAGATTCTGTATATCCCTTGTCTGAAATAAACTGTATCTCCAGGTTCTGCTAACGACTGCGCCTTTCCGAAAGTAGCAAAAGGCTTTTCTTTTATTCCACTTGCATTATCATCCCCTGCTGGAGCTACATAATATGTCTTTGCAAAGACAGTCATAGCAGTCATTACCACTATGACAAAAGTTATTATTTTTCTCATATCTACAAAAGTTAAGATAGAACAGATAGTTCTCTGCACTTACGCTCCACCTTTGTTAGCAAACGAAGATGGCAGGTAGCCAGTTTGCCGCTTAAAGAACTTAACAAAATACGATGGATCATCATAACCAAGATAATCCGCTATTTCTTTGGTTATAAGATTTGAATATCTGAGCAAACGTTTCGCCTCAAGTGTTATTCTATCATTTATTATGGTTAACGGTGTTACACCAGCACTTTCCTGCACACTATTGCTAAGAGTTTTTGCCGATACGTTCAAGACGTCAGCGTATTCTTTCACAGTATGATACTCCATAAAATGTTGTTCTAAACATTTTCTAAACATTACAAATAAACGGTGAGCAGGCTTCTTATGGTCTATATTATAAGCGTCATGCCGCTCACTGTTACGTTGTATTGTTATTAGAAATATCTTTGTCAATGCTCTCAACATATCTTCATGCCCTACCATATTGCGATTTTCATATTCTTCTTGTATCTTCCCCAATATAAATAGTAACCGCTGTGCCGTTGCCTCATCGATTGTACAGCACGGTATAGTATCAAAAGCCCTGAATAGGTTGTATTTTATGAACAATTCATCATCGTCCACACCTTCGTCTTTAAGAAAATCTGTACAAAACTTTATCAATATACCTTTATATTTTAGACAATCATCAAAACAATGTACCTGTCCTGGGGAGAGGAAAAATAACGTATTATTTTCCACTGGATACTCTTGAAAATCGACAAAATGTGTTCCTTTCCCCTCTCTAAACCATATTATCTCATAAAAGGTATGGACATGTGGGGAATTATTGTCCATGTCATCATTAACAAAAGAATCTGGCATATAATCAATATTTACGTTTGCACCTCGCGGAGCATTACACACATTGTTATAAACCGCATCAATATTCAAATGTTCCATATTTTGATTTCTTTTTTAGACGTCTATCTTTTTTCTATTCCTTTACTTGGTATTTTGGTAAATAATTATTTTGTCCCAAGTAAAGTATAATAATCTACCAACGCGGCTCTCGGCACTCCGTTCGCAACAAGATACTCTAACGCTCCTCTTGCCTTATCCTTACGATGCGTCTGCAAATACAATGTAAAAGCTGTCAGTTGGTAACTGGTTATATTATCATCAACAGATGTAGGATATTTTTTCTTTACCTCTACATCTTCTATTTCTATAGCCTTTTCAATATCTTCTATTGCCGCCTCTACCATACCCGTACTTTTCTCCACTTCAGCTCTGGTAGCATAAGACTCCGCATTATCCGGCATTTGATTAACCAACCTATTGGCATCATCATAAGCTTGCGTTATTCTTCCATCTGCCAAATTTGTCATTATTAAACCTATTAGCGCATGGGCACTCATCGGATCAATCGCCAGCACACTCTCATAATCCTTACGCGCAAACGGATACCTACCAAGATGATGGTTCACATAGCCGCGATAATATAACGCCTCCAGATTCTTCGGCTCTAACGTCAACACATATGAATATTCGTCAAGCGCATATTGCCACTGCCCTAATTCTATATTACAAGCAGCTTTTTTTAACCTCAACGAAGTATCGTAAGGAGCCTTGGTAATCTGACGCGACAACACAGAAACAGAGTCACGCCACTCTTGCGGCGTCTGTGCACTTACTGTACCAGCCAACATGAGTAGCGTGACAATTAATCGTATTTTTTTCATTAATCCTTTATGGAGTAATAAATTTACAAAGACGATTTATTCAAAATAGTCTTTATGCTTTTTTGATAAAATCAACAATCCATGCACCAACTTCCTTTGTACCATACTTAGCACCTCCCTCGACTTGGATTTCTGGAGTACGTACATTCTGATCTAACGAAGCATCAACAGCCTTACGTATGAGTGCTCCCTCCTCCTTCAAATCAAAGTATTCATAAAGCATTGCAACTGAGAGAATCTGTGCCAATGGGTTAGCAATATTCAAGCCCTTACCCTGCGGCCACGAACCGTGTATAGGCTCGAAGACTGGAGTTGACGTACCTGTTGAAGCAGAAGGCAGCAATCCCATAGAACCTGTTATGCAAGATCCTTCATCTGTCAAGATATCACCAAAAGTATTCTCTGTTACCATAACATCAAAGAACTTTGGCTCCTGAATCATGCGCATTGCAGCATTATCTACATACATATAATCAGTAGTAACATCAGGATACTGTGGTGCAAGCTCCTGAGCCACTTTACGCCACAAACGTGACGAAGCAAGTACATTAGCTTTATCAACTACAGTTAAATGCTTACGGCGCTGACGTGCGTACTGATATGCAACCTTAAGTATGCGCTCTACCTCATGACGAGAATAGTAGTTGGTATCAAGTGCATCTTCTTCACCAAGCTCCTCATTCATAGAAGGCTCCTGCTTCTTACCAAAATACATACCACCAGTGAGCTCACGTATACAGATAAAGTCTGCTCCCTTTACAATCTCGTCCTTCAAAGGTGATTTATGCACAAGGCAATCAAAAGTTGTTACAGGACGTATATTGGCAAACAGTCCCAACTTCTTACGCATAGCGAGAAGCCCTTGCTCAGGACGAACCTTCGCCGAAGGATTATTATCAAACTTAGGATCACCTACTGACGCAAAAAGAACAGCATCAGCATTCTCACAGATTTGATAAGTCTCTTCAGGAAAAGGATCACCTACCTCATCAATAGCATGAGCACCACACAGTGCTTCTTTGTAAGTAACCTCATGACCGAACTTCTCTGCTACCGCAGACATTACAGCCACACCCTGTTCCATAATCTCTGGTCCGATACCATCACCGGCCAATACTGCAATGTTTAATTTCATAAATCTATTTATTTAATTAGTTTTATGTTGTTGTATACTCCAACTGTACAAGAAAAAAAAAGGAAGCACCGAATACTCGATGCTTCCTTTTGTCGGGGTGACAGGACTCGAACCTGCGACAGCCTGGTCCCAAACCAGGAACGCTACCAACTGCGCTACACCCCGTTTGTTTTTTCTTTACTCTTAAGAAGTAACTCGTTTATTTCTTAATTGCGATGCAAAGGTACTAACTTTTTCTAAATCCTCCAAATGTTTTTCGACTTTTTTTTCGTTTTTCTTCAAAAAAAGAGCAAAAAGGGAAGTTTTGGTTCTATAATCAGACATTCTAACCTCTAAGGAGTGTTTTTAATGTTTACACTTACTATAAATAAAAAGTAATCCAATTAGTACAATAAATATGTTTTTGGGGATGTAATACTACAATCTTATGTTTATTTTTTCTGTACCAAGCATGATTCCAACCTGTTCCCATATCAAGATACAAAGCTTCCGATGCTCCAGCTCTCAATAAGGAGTCCTTAAATTCTCCCAATGACACTACACTCTTTGATTCTGCTATGCATAACCTATCTTTTATCTGGCACAAAGCTCTAAATTGATTTCTATTCCCATCCTTTCTCACAGTTTTCATATGAATACTGTTATGAACAAGCAATTCTTGTGAAAATGCAGCTCCGCCACTATCAGCAGCGGCAGTCATTGCATCATCATAGTCATCATAAAGAAATCTCCACTTTCCCTTAGCATAAACAAAAGCTCCTGTATTTCGCTTGTTTGGAGTTCCTTTATATCTTATACCATTAGACACATGGTCACCAGCTATATTTGTATGTGTAAAATACTTCAAACACTCTCCCGTGTATGCCGCCTCTGCACATAACACCACCGTCTTATCAGCGACAGTAGGCATTTTGCCGCACACAAGGTCAACACTTCTATATTTAGGATAAAGTAATATTAAGCCACACGTATCACGTCTAACGACAAGAGGAGAGTCCAACGTAGAATTTGTGTTGTTTGCAACTTTCACTACTTATTTTGAGAATTGTTGTGTTCTGTGTCCACACGACGTGACAAGCGTAAATAAAATAACAATAAAAGAGAAAAAAATTGTTCACAATAAAAGGTTCTTTTTATTTAGAATCAAGGTATATACAAAAATAGGGATCTACACATTATATATATAATATATATTGTAGACCCCTAATTTATACTATACTAATTCTTATAGTTACTTACCAAAACTTCTTTTATATTAGAAATTAAAGTAATTCTTCGCATTGTTGTAGCAAATATCTTCTATCATCTGGCGTACGCGCTGCTCTTCATATCCAGTAAATGGAATAAGACCATTCTCAATATCCTTACCGATGAGGTTACACAGTGTGCGACGGAAGTACTCATGACGTGGATATGAAAGGAAAGAACGAGAGTCTGTCAACATACCAACGAAACGTGAGAGAAGACCGAGAAGAGAGAGAGCATTCATCTGCTTCTCCATGCCATCTTTCTGGTCAAGGAACCACCAGCCAGAGCCCCACTGTATCTTACCTGGGCATGAACCATCTTGGAAGTTACCAAGCATTGTCGCGATTACCTCATTTGCACAAGGGTTAAGGTTATAAAGTATGGTCTTTGTTAACTTACCCTCTACATTCAACTCGTCAAGGAAGTGGCTCATAGCCTTTGCTGTAGTAAACTCGCCGATAGAATCGAAACCTGTATCTGCTCCCAGCTTGTTGAACATAAGAGTATTATTATTGCGTATCGCGCCATAATGATACTGCTGTGTCCAACCTGCTTCATAATCCATAACAGCCATTTCCTTAAGGAACGCGTGCTTATACTTGCGCTGTTCCTCCACGGTAGGAGTCTTACCAGAAAGAGCTTTGTCGAGTATCGCGTCAATCTCTGTTTCGGTATAAGGCTCATCATAGAACTCTTCTATGCCATGGTCTGACAGCTTACATCCCTTACTTGCAAAGAAGTCATGACGCTTCTGCAATGCATCAACCATATCACGGAATTTCGTAATAGCGACACCTGACACTTCAGCCAATTTCTCTACATATGCTTTGAATGTGGCAGCCTCTATGTTCATTGCAGCATCTGGACGCCATGCAGGAATCATACGGGTCTTGCACGTAGGATCTGCCGCAACAACATCATGATACTCTAATGAGTCAACTGGGTCGTCAGTTGTACAAACAAGCTCTACATTATAATGCTCCATAAGTCCACGTGGCGTAAACTTTGGGTCGTTAGCAATGAGGTCGTTACACTTGTCATAAATAGCCTTTGCATTGGTAGGATTCAATGTTTCCTCAATACCAAACGCTGTCTTCAGCTCAAGGTGAGTCCAATGATACAGTGGGTTACGGAATGTATACGGTACAGTCTCTGCCCATTTCTCAAATTTCTCCCAGTCTGTTGTATCTTTGCCAGTACAGTAACGTTCGTCTACACCATTTGAACGCATTGCGCGCCACTTGTAATGGTCGCCCATAAGCCAAATCTGCGCAATAGAGTCAAAACGTTTATTCTCTGCTACCATCTTAGGTATCAAATGACAATGATAATCTATAATAGGCATCTTTGCCGCATGATTGTGATACAAATCCTGCGCGGTTTTGGTCTCGAGCAGAAAGTTTTCGTCATTAAACTTTTTCATTGTTCTTTTATATTAGATTTAATTAGTAAGTAAGTATTTTGCTGCAAATATACTATTTTTTTTTCATCCGACGAAACTTTAGGTACATTTTTAGTTCTGTAAACATTCAAAAAGCTTACATTCACTCAAAAACGTCCTCTATATCCATCATATCATCCTGTTCTACGGCTTGACCACAACCATCGAAATCCTCTGGCAAATCGAACACATCGTCTGCACGATACGGTAAACTATTATTACGGTACACTTTCTTCATAAAGTATGCATAGATTGGCAACGCCATCGTTGCACCCTGTCCCATTGCCATAGAATCGAAGTGTATATCACGGTCCTCACCACCTACCCATACACCGGCTACGAGTTTGGGGGTAACGCCAATAAACCATGCATCAGAGTTTCTATTTGTCGTTCCCGTCTTACCTCCCATCTGCGCTTGGATATTATACTTAAACCTCAGCCTACCGCCAGTACCACCATTTACCACGCCCTGTAACAGCACTAACATCTTAAATGCAGATTCCTCTGATATGACTTCGTTTACACGTGGTTCGAATCTGGCTATCACCTGTCCGTTGCTGTCTTCTATCTTCGACACAAACATTGGCGCGCAACGTATACCATGATTTGCAAATGCAGTATATGCACTTACCATTTCTCCTACCGTTATATCACAAGGTCCGAGACATAACGACATTGACGGATGGATATTAGGATTACTTATACCAAACTCATGAAGCAGTTGCACGAACTGTATAGGGTCAAGCTTCGACATCAGATATGCGGATATCCAGTTGTTTGACTGTGCCAAGCCCCACTTCAGGGTTACATTTTCGCCATAATGTGAATGTGAAGCATTACGCGGAGTCCAAGGCTGTCCTGCTACCATATAGGTACGCTGCACATTGGGAGCACGGTCACAAGGTGAGAAACCATTTTCCATAGCTAAGGCATAGAGGAATGGCTTTATGGTAGAACCTACCTGACGTCTGCCGTCCATTACCATGTCATAT
>CAKQDQ010000102.1 GCA_934229335.1 uncultured Prevotella sp. | reverse complement strand
ATACGGCACAACATCACGAAACGACAGGGCCACAAACGATATACTACCCATAGAGCTACGGTGCCGCTTAACATTGTTACTCTCTCCCAAAGCAGCGTCTGTGGGTTATCAAGACCTGTCCATGTGAAGAGTATTACTACCGCGGTAATAGCGGCATAAGCAAACTGTGCTAACTCTGGTGCGATGAAACCGAGCCATCCCATGCCTAAAGGAGCACCGCTATCGCCCTTCTTTTTCTTACCCTTTTCGGGCATAAAGTATGTCTTTATCTTACTTGTTACCATATCATTTCAGCATTTCTCTTACGCCTGCCGCTAATGACCACTCTGGAGAATAGTCGAAATCGTGCTTTGCGGGAGTAATGTCACATCGCCAATTACGCTGTTTCAGTATATTATAATGGTCGTTGTTCAGTGTCGATAGCCTTCCTGTAACGTGCATCCAGCAATCGCTTACCGCACAAACAAGACGCAACACCCACAGCGGGAACGTCATGCGAAGCACGTGTTTCTTACCTAATTCAGCCATTATCAAGTCGCTGAAATCCGTAGAAGTGTACACTTCCCCATCACTAAGGAAATACGCTTTACCCACAGTTTTATCCGATTTCATCGACTTAAACACCGCTTGCACGACGTCTTTCACAAATACGAAGGTGATTTCTTGCCTCTTAAAGCCTACAGCCATATCCATACCCTTGCGTATACTGTCTGCCATCATCATGTAATCCTTCTCACGTGGTCCATAGACTCCTGTCGGACGAAGTATCGTAAAGGGTATCTTCGCGTTACCACGCAACCACTGTTCGGCTGCTATCTTACTCTTACCATACGCCGTATTGGGCTGAGGAGTGTCATTCTCGCATATCTCTCGATACGGCATCTCTTCGCAAACAGGGCCGAAAACGCTAAGGCTGCTCATAAAAACAAACCGTTTTATCGATGGAGAAGTAGCCTCAAGAGCCTTTACAAGGTTAATGGTTCCGTCGGTATTCACCTTAAAGAACGTTTCTTTATCAAGGGCTTTGGTAGCTCCAGCAGCATGAACGACATAGTCAAAATGATGTTCTCTCAACGCTTCCTGTAGCTGTTTCTCGTCTGAAAGATTCAGCTTTATGGTATGAATACGGGCGTCCTGCAGATATTGCAGACTGCTTGTGCCACGCACTGCCGCCCATACCTCCATACCCTGCGCAAGGGCTTCTTCAACGATGAAGGAGCCTATGAAGCCTGAAGCACCAGTAATCAGTATTTTTTCTTGTACCATCTGTGATATAGTATTTTACAGTTCGAACTGCAAAGGTAATCAAAAAGTAGGTAATACACAAATAGAACGTATATAAATCACCTTTTTATTTGGTGCATAAAACATTTTTCCGTAACTTTGCAGACTGTAACAAAGTAAGATAAATGGCAGAAGATTTCGACATACACAGAGAGCATACAAGCTCTGCGGAGAAAGAATTTGAGAAGGCACTACGCCCATTGCAGTTCGGAGATTTTAGCGGACAGCAGAAGGTTGTAGAGAACCTCAAAGTCTTTGTTGATGCCGCTAAATACCGTGGTGAGCCACTTGACCACACCCTTCTCCACGGACCTCCAGGACTGGGAAAGACTACTCTCTCCAACATCATAGCCAACGAGCTTGGCGTTGGCTTCAAGATTACCTCTGGACCTGTACTCGACAAGCCTGGAGACCTTGCAGGATTGCTCACCTCTTTAGAACCAAGAGATGTGCTATTCATTGACGAAATACACCGTCTATCACCCGTAGTAGAGGAGTATCTGTACTCTGCCATGGAGGATTATCGTATTGACATCATGATAGACAAAGGTCCATCGGCACGCAGCATACAGATAGACCTTAACCCCTTTACCCTTGTTGGAGCAACAACACGCTCTGGTCTGCTCACAGCACCACTGCGAGCACGCTTCGGTATCAATATGCACTTAGAGTATTATGACCCTAAGACACTTGCGAAAATCATAAAACGCTCTGCCAATCTGCTAAATGTACCTATCAGCGAAGAGGCTTGTGGCGAGATTGCAAGGCGTTCGCGCGGTACGCCGCGTATAGCTAACGGACTGCTAAGGCGTGTGCGTGACTTTGCGCAAGTTAAAGGAAACGGCAGCATTGACATGGCGATAGCGAAGGTATCTCTGGAGGCTCTGAACATAGACGAATACGGATTGGACGAGATAGACAACAAAATTCTGCTTACAATCATCGACAAGTTCCAAGGAGGGCCTGTAGGTGTTGGCACCATAGCCACTGCTATAGGCGAGGATGCAGGTACAGTAGAGGACGTATATGAACCATATCTCATCATGGAAGGATTCATAAAGCGCACACAACGTGGAAGAATGGCGACAGAGATGGCTTACGCTCACCTCGGAAGAGACCCTCATCGCAGTGGCAGCAACATTCTTTCACCCAGCTTTTTCGATTAGAAACCAAACAGTAAACATCTAAGTAATATTAAAAAAAATAACTTATTCATTTTTTATATTGTTAGAGTAATGTTTTCTTACGCATTTTTTATCTTATCTTGCTGGCTATCTTGTGGCTATTCATCAGTCACGATGCTCGCATCGACCTATCTTCATATCCCCAAAATATCTCAGCAATCAGATGTAAAAACTGCGTAAGTTATTTTTTCAATATTACTAAAAACAAAGAAAAAACAGTACTTACAGAAAGTATAGTTAAACCATATCATTTCATGAAAACAGCGATATTCACAGGCGTTTTCAACCCTTTCACCATTGGTCACGCCGACATTGTAGAGCGAGCGTTAAAGATTTTTGACCGCGTCGTGGTGGGTATAGGCTACAATCCACGTAAGGGAGAAGGCGACAACATACAGGAACGCATCGAACAAATAACAACGGTGTACAAGGATGAGCCACGAGTATTGGTAGAAGCATACTCTGATATGGCGGCAGACTTAGCGAAGAGATACAACGCCACAGCCGTAGTGAAAGGCGTTCGCTCCATAAAAGACTTTGAATATGAACGCAGTCAAGCAGAATACAACAGTCTCTTGGGCGACGGACTGGAGACAGTAGTATTCTTCGCACGCCCTGAATTAGAGGCACTATCATCGAGTGCGGTACGCACTTTGCAGCACTTCGGAAAGGATGTATCGAAGTTTCTGCCATAAGTGACAGTAAAAAAATATAACAATGACAATCATAAAACAATACAGCGTATGATAACTTACAGTGCAGAGAACGTCAAAATGCCGAAGATACGCAAGCGCGACACGTCGGCATGGATAAAGAAAGTGGCCGCCACATACAACAGAAAGGTAGGCGATATAGGCTATCTCTTCTGCGATGACGAAAAAATACTGGAAGTAAACAGGGAGTACCTACAGCACGATTACTACACAGACATCATAACATTCGACTATGATGAGGACGACATCATTAGCGGCGACCTTGTCATTTCCCTCGACACCGTGCGCTCAAACGCAGAACTTTTCAACAAGACTTACGAAGAAGAGCTGTACCGTGTCATCATTCACGGAATACTACACCTATGCGGCATCAACGACAAAGGTCCTGGAGAACGCGAAATTATGGAAGCGGCAGAAGACAAAGCCCTGAATATGAGAGAGCAATAGCCAAGAGGTCATAATAAACAAAATAAGAAAAAAGTACTGCTTTTTGTTGCCAGTTTCAACAAAAAGCAGTACTTTTGCTGTCAAAATGTAAACTATCTACACAATATTACTAATAAAAACATGGAAAAAGTTGACAAATTGGACAGGAAGATCATGTCTATCCTGTCAAGTAACGCACGCATAGCCTTCAAGGATGTAGCCGAAGAATGTGGCGTATCAAGAGCCGCTGTGCATCAGCGTGTAGAGCGTCTTAAAGCCGATGGAGTAATCACTGGCAGCGGATTCTCTGTTGATCCGAAGGCCGTTGGCTACAAGACCTGCACCTACGTCGGCATCAGTCTGGAGCGTGGATCTATGTACAAAGACGTTGTAAAGAAGCTACAAAAGATACCAGAGATAGTAGAATGTCACTTCACCACAGGTCCTTACACCATGCTCGTCAAGCTGTACGTTCGCGATAACGAGCAACTGATGGAACTGCTCAACGGTACATTGCAGTCCATTGAGGGTGTGGTATCAACCGAAACACTCATCTCTCTCGACCAAAGCATTAAGAGAGACGTGCCTATTCACATTGAAGAAACAGAATGAAGACATTTTCATTAGACAGCATTTCCAACGATATCTACTCCCGTTTTCCGCAAAGTCAGGAGCGTCCTGTTATTGGCATAACCGCCAACCACAGCGACATTGACGTGAATATACGTGATGCTTACCACAAGCAAGTGGTGGCGGCAGGCGGTATTCCCGTCATTATCCCACCCATTGCCGACCCTGATGTCGTCATCAACACTATAGAAAACCTTGACGGCATCATACTCTCTGGAGGCGGAGACTATAACCCACTATGGTGCGGGGAGGAGCCTTCGCCATTGCTCCACAATATAAACGCCGCAAGAGACGAGGCTGAACTGCTGTTGACTCGCTTGGCTTTCAACCGACAGATACCTATGCTCGGAATATGCAGAGGTATGCAGACGTTAGCAATGGCACTCAACGGACACGTGGCACAGGACCTAAGCGAGATTGAAGGTTATGAAGATCGCCAGCACGTCAAGCACTCTCAAGACGCTGACAGAAGCGAACCTACGCACAGCGTTCGCATAGAACAATCTTCTATCTTATATCATTTATATAACAGTAACCACGACAACACTGAGCCACTAACTCTCTTTGTCAACTCTTTCCACCACCAAGTGGTAGACAATCCTGGTGTTCACTTCCGCACAATAGCCACAAGCAGCGACGGTTTGATAGAGGCTATGGAGAGCAGCGAGCGCAAAGCCATAATGGGAATACAGTGGCATCCTGAATGGATGGGCGATGACGGACTTCCTATTTTCAGCTGGTTAGTGAAGGAAGCAGGCATCTTCAGAAAAGCGAAGAAGCTACATTCACGCTTCACCATTATCGACACCCACTGCGACACACCAATGTTCTTCCACCAAGGTGTAGACTTTACTAAGCGCGACCCACGCATATTGGTTGACCTTCACAAAATGACAGAGGGACGACAAGACGCTACCTTCATGGTTTGCTACCTGCCACAACCTCCTCAAAGCCTTGACGGAAAAGCCGTAGAAGGTGGTAAAAGCTTTAGGGACATGGTGAATTTTGACATCGATTCGCCTAAGGAATATGCTGATTTCATATTCGATGAAATCGAGAATATTTGCAAAAAAGCTCCTAAGTACGTAGCTCTCGCACACAGCGTAGACGACATTCGCCGCAACAAAATGGCTGGCAAGAAGAGCATTGTGCTCGGTATCGAGAACGGGTTGGCAATAGAGCACGACCTTAACAACATAGAGCACTTCGCTAAACGTGGCGTGACGTACATCACCTTGTGTCACAACGGCGACAACCTAATATGCGATTCCGCTCGTACTGTGCATACTCACGGTGGCGTCTCCGCCTTCGGAGCGCAGGTAATTGCCGAGATGAACCGCTTAGGAATAATGGTAGACCTCAGCCATGGCGGTGAAGACTCATTCTATGATGCCTTAGAGATAAGTAAGACTCCTATCGTTTGTTCCCACTCTAACTGCCGTGCTCTGTGCGACCATCCACGCAATCTTACCGATGACCAACTGCGTGCGCTCGCCCAAAAAGGCGGTGTCGCTCACACGACGTTCTACCATGGTTTTCTTAAACCTTCGGGAACGGTGCTCAAAGGGTCTGCCAATATGCTCACAGAGGCTGACATCCTCGATGGAATCGCACATTTAGAGCACGCTATAAAGATTATGGGTATCGACCATGTAGGTATAGGTACCGACTTCGACGGTGACGGAGGAGTGCCTGGTATGGCTAATGCCTCAGAGATAATCAACTTCACTCGTCACCTGCTGAAAAAGCGTTTCTCTGACGAAGACATAGAGAAGATATGGGGAGGCAACTGGCTCCGCGTCATGGACAGCGTACAGCAATACAGCAAGTAAGTTTTCTTCTACTTCTAAATACTATAAACAACCATAGTTCTTATGCTTACATCATTATCACAACGCATACAGAAAGCAGTTGCCATACTGCCATCTCTGCTGCTTATCCTATTACTTACAGCGTGCAACAGTGGCAAAAAGACACAGGCAGCACAGTCTGAAGACTCGCAGATAGAGCTTGCAGGACCTTCCTTTAACGCTGATTCTGCACTACACTTCTGCGCCAAACAATGCACATACGGACCACGCACCATGAACAGTAACGCTCACGACGAGTGTGAAGAATGGATTATACGCCAGTTTAAGGCGTACGGATGCGATGTCATTACGCAAAAGACGAAGTTAGAAGGATGGGACGGTAAGATGCTCCGCTCTACCAATATCATAGCGCGTATCAACCCAGACGCAGCGGAACGCATACTGATTTGCGCTCACTGGGACAGCAGACCATGGGCTGACAACGACCCTGACTCTACTAAATGGCGTACCCCCGTGATGGCGGCTAACGATGGCGCATCGGGCGTTGCGGTAATGTTAGAGTTAGCACGCAGCATCGATGAAATGGCAAAAAAAGGCGATTCTAACGGCAATGGCGCAAAGTCTCTTGCTTACGGCATAGACTTCGTATGTTTCGACGCAGAGGATTACGGTGCGCCTGAGTGGTCTGGCGTCAAGGATTCGGAAGACACATGGGCGTTAGGAGCACAGTTCTTTGCGAAAAACCTACCAGAAAGTCCTGCCAAGGGCAACGGTGGAGCTACCACGAAGTACTCTCTCGGCATACTGCTTGACATGGTAGGAGGTCAAGGAGCGCACTTCTACTATGAAGGACTATCTAAACATTACGCTAACGACACTATGGAGAAGGTATGGCAGGCGGCTGCTGACGCTGGATATTCCTCATACTTCCTTGCGCAAGACGGTTTCACTGTTACCGACGACCACAAACCACTGAACGAGGCAGGAATACCTACTATCGATATTATATCATATTACCCTGACTGTGAGCAGAGCGGATTTGGTCCTACATGGCACACCAGCTACGATGACATGAACAGCATTGACGCCGCTACCATGAAGGCTGTAGGACAGTCATTGATACAGTTCTTATATACAAGATAAAACTCTGCAAGAACCATATACTCCATAACAACCGCCTAACGTGAACGAGACTACAGCATTAATAACTCTCTCTCTGCTTGCCACAAGCAAACTGTCGCTTACTAACGCTATTCTGCTTTACAGTAAGATGGGTTCGGCACGCAACGTTCTTGACTGCCGAACGCACCTGCGCGACATTTTACCTGACGCCTCAGCGTCACTGGTTGCCTTCATGAGTGGTGACATCTCGCTCTACGAAGAAAAAGCGGAAGAGGAGCAGAAATGGTGTGACGAACACAACGTCAGGATTATCTCCATAGATAGTGTCGAGTATCCTAACAGACTAAAAGACTGTTCTGACGCACCGTTAGTGTTATACTCGCGCGGCAACAGCGACCTCAACGCCAACCATATCATAAATATCGTAGGCACTCGCCAATGCACCACCTACGGAAAGGACTTTATCAACCGCTTCATCTGCGACTTGAAAGAGGCGTGTCCTGATGTAGTGGTAGTTAGCGGACTGGCATACGGTGTAGACATCTGCGCCCATCGCGCATGTCTCAACAACGGTATCACCACCATAGGGATAGTAGCCCACGGTCACGACAGGCTATACCCCGACTTGCATCGCACCGAGGCGGAGAAGATGATTAAGGAACATGGTGCAGTGATAACGGAGTTTGTCAGTGGCACACGCCCCGAAGCACGCAACTTTCTTCAGCGCAACCGAATCATAGCTGGTATGTGCGACGCTACCATTTTAGTGGAAAGCGCATCACACGGTGGAGGACTCGTCACGGCAAAACTGGCACAAGACTACAGTCGTGAGGTGTTTGCCGTACCAGGACCCGTCAACGCTGAATACAGCACTGGATGCAACAACCTCATACGCGACAGTAAAGCGTCACTGATAACGTGCGCTGCCGACGTAATAAAAGCTATGTCATGGCAAAAAGAGAAGACGCTTACTAAAGCCCGTAAGCAAGGCATAGAGCGTACTCTCTTCCCCACTCTCTCTACTGAAGAACAAGTTATCATTGACATACTGAAGAGCCAAGGCGACTGCCAGTCCAACGTGATAGCGCAACATTGCGGACTGCCTATCAGCACGGTCATATCGAAGCTCTTTTCATTGGAGATGCAGGGCGTCATAACATCACTGTCAGGTAACGTATTCCACCTAATTGGTTAAGTAATATAAAAAAAATAACTTATTCAATTTTTATATTGTTAAAGTAATATTTTCTTGCGCATTTTTTATCTCATCTTGCTGGCTATTTTGTGGCTATTCATCAGTCACGATGCTCGCATCGCTCCATCTTCATATCCCCAAAATATCTCAGCAATCTGAGGTAAAAACTGCGTAAGTTATTTTTTCAATATTACTAAAAATAGCGTTTTACGTATTTTTTTTGACAAAAAATTTGCATAATTCAAGAAAAAGCAGTACCTTTGCAGCGCAATTCAACAAAATTGTGTCGGGCTTTTAGCTCAGTTGGTTAGAGCAACAGACTCATAATCTGGAGGTCCTAGGTTCAAGCCCTAGATGGCCCACA
>CAKQDQ010000101.1 GCA_934229335.1 uncultured Prevotella sp. | reverse complement strand
AAAAAGACACTCAGATAAAGGAAAAAGACACTCAGATAAAGAAAAAAGACACTCAGATAAAGGAAAAAGACACTCAGTTGAAGGAGCAAAGCACTCAGTTGAAGGAACAAAGCACTCAGTTGAAGGAGCAAAGCACTCAGTTGAAGGAGCAAAGCACTCAGTTGAGAGAACAAATGTCAATGTTGCATAAAATGATTAAAGGTATGCAAGAAAAAGGGTTGACCAAGGAGGCAATAGCCGCAATGATAGGTAAGTCAATAGAGGAGATAATAAAAATAAGTGGTGATGATGATGCAAAATAAGAAAAAGGCACTCCCATAATATATGGGAAGTGCCTTTTTTTATGCAGGGTCAACATCGTAATACACGGCAACAGTCTTGTATCTCTTGTCCTTCTGTAGCTCTTCCGCGCTGCGGCGAATGTATTGTCGGGTGGCGGAAGTAACGAGAGATGGCTCCAACTTCAATACAATTTTGCGTATATGTAGCTGTTTTATCCTCGCTACAGACGGCTTGTCAGGTCCCAAGACACGCTCGCCAAGATACTGACGCAGGCGGTATCCTAACTCTATGGCGGCGTTGTTAACCGTCTGTTCATTCTTATGCTTGAGGTAAACGGCAATCAGTCGAGTGAAAGGAGGGTAGTGAAACTCCTTTCGTTCCTTCATAAGTGAAAGGAAAAAGCCTTTATAGTCGCCCTCGATAATTTGGCGAATGACAGGCAAACTAGGATTCATCGTTTGCAGTATCACCTCTCCTCTCTTGCCTTTTCTGCCCGCTCTGCCCGCTACCTGCGTCATCATCATGAAGGCATGTTCATACGCTCTGAAGTCAGGCTGGTTCAACATAGTGTCGGCAGAGAGTATGCCGACAACGCTAACGTTATCAAAGTCCAGTCCCTTTGTCACCATCTGCGTGCCAATAAGCAGGTTGGTATTGCCGCAGGAGAAGTCGGATATAATCCTTTCATAAGCATTACGTGTGTGCGTAGTGTCGAGATCCATGCGTGCTATGCGAGCTGTAGGGAACTCTTCGCTAATAATATCCTCAATCTTCTCAGTGCCAGCACCACGGTCACGCAGGTCCGTGTTACCGCAATCAGGGCACGCCTTAGGCATAGAGAACGTGTATCCACAGTAGTGGCACGTCAAGGCAGACATCGTTTTGTGGTAAGTCAGCGAGACATCACAGTTCGGACATTTGGGTGACCAGCCGCATTGGTGGCACTCTATCACAGGTGAGAAACCACGACGGTTTTGGAAGAGAATGACCTGCTCACCATTGTTAAGAGCCGTAGCGATAGCGTTCTTAAGCACAGGTGACAGCAACCCGCGCATAATTTTGCGTCGTCGAAGGTCCTTCACGTCCACCACCTGAATGTGAGGAAGCTCAATGTTATTGTATCTCTGCGTCAGTTCCACAAGATTATACTTGTGTCTGGAGGCGAAGAAATACGTCTCTGCGGCAGGAGTGGCTGTACCTAACACCACCTTCGCACCGCTCCAGCGCGCCATCATCAGTGCGACGGAGCGTGCATGGTAGCGTGGTGCTGGGTCATACTGCTTGAAGCTTGACTCGTGTTCCTCGTCGATAATCACCAGTCCGAGGCGTTGGTAAGGCAGAAACACAGCGGAACGGGCACCGAGTATAACGTCGTAAGGAGCGTCAGACAGCTGTTTTTGCCATATCTCCACACGCTCGTTGTCAGAGTATTTAGAGTGGTAGATGCCCAATCTATTGCCAAACACCCGTTGTAGACGGTGCGTTATCTGCACTGTTAGGGCAATTTCGGGCAGCAAGTACATTACTTGTTCGCCCCTGTCGATAGCCTCTTGTATCAGATGTATGTACACCTCCGTCTTCCCAGACGATGTAACACCGTGCAACAGCGATATGCCGCCAGTCTCGTCACAGTTGTATAGAGCTTCCTTAGCCGTCTGTTGCGCCTCGTTCAGCGGCTTGATATTCTCAGGGTGTGGGTCACCTCCGTAGTTCAGTCTGCCCACTTCTTTGCTGTATAGCTGCAGAATGTGCTTGTCAATAAGAGCCTTCGTTATGGCTAACGTGCTGTGGGCGGAGTTCACTAACTCTTCGCGAGTAATCTCTTTCGCACCGTTACCACCGTTCTCTGCAGCTTTGTCCCAGCCTGATAGGGTAAGAAAAACATTGAACGTCTCAAGCTGTTTAGGCGACTTCTGTAAGATATACTGCGCATTGTGCAATGACTGCGCATTGCGATAGTCCTTTGTCAGCGTAATATACATCTCCGTTCTCGGCTTGTATCCGTCCTCTTTCTTCAGCCCTTGAGGTAGAGCAGCAGTAAGGATGTCGCCCATAGGAGCCATGTAGTAGTCAGAAATCCATGACCAAAGCTTGTACTGTTGCTCCAGCAGTACAGGCTTCTTGTCGAGCACAGCGATGATGTCCTTCACCGTAATTCCTCCCTCAGGTGCATCGTTGTGAATCCTCGTAACGAGCCCCGTGTGCGTCTTGGTAGGACCGAAAGGCACTTTTACTCTAACAAAAGGCATGACAGCAGCCTCCAATTCCGTAGGGACGGAGTAGGTAAACAGTGCATAAAGCGGTACGGGAAGTATAACGTCAACGTATGTCATTGTCGGTTGTCTGAATTGGTTTAGCGTCACAAAATTACAAAAACAATCCCGTTCTTGCAAGAGGTATACTCTGTTCAAGAGCTTTTTGTCATTATATTATTTTGTAATGTCAGTTTTTATTGTTAACTTTGCGGTCGGAAGCGAGTCGAGTATTGTGCTGTTACTCGCTGCTAAGTAAGTGTTCAAAATTATTTTGATATTTAATATAGCCTATTTTGAGGCAGTTAGTTTCACTGTTTGAGAGAGCAATGTGGGCATTGTGACCGAAAACAGGGGAGGCAGATGACCAAAAGAGACTGTATTAAATATTCACAATAATACAAGAACATTAACTTACTTATTGATAAAAATAATTTTGAATACTTACTTATAATAACACTACGAGCCAGAAACAAAACAAATATATTATGCTCACCATAGGCTACGACGCAAAGAGGTACTACCATAACCAGACAGGATTGGGTAACTACAGTCGCACACTTGTACAGGACATCAAGGATATGTATCCTGACATTACGCCCATTCTTTACGATAGCAAGAGTATAGAACGCACTTTTCGCCTCGGACGTAAGGCTGCGTTCGATGGTTGTCGACTCTTTCACGGACTGTCAAACGAGTTACCTCGCGACATTATCAAGGCAGGCATACCGTCTGTTGTCACCATGCACGATGTGGCATGGCGCACATTCCCAGATATGTATACTATCTTTGACCGTCATATCTACGACCTGAAATATGGCTGGTCTGCTCGCAATGCCACTCATGTGGTCTGTATCAGCGAGTCGACCAAGCGTGACGTGATGCGTTTCTACGGTGTTCCAGAGAATAGAATCTCTGTGATATACCAGCCTGTACAGAAGACCTTTTATTCGCCAATGGGCATTGACGAGGCACAGAAGATATGTAACCGTGTATTACCTTATACGCAAGGCAGGGAGTATGTGCTGACGGTAGGGTCGATAAACAGTCGTAAGAATCTGCTCGGTATAGTGAAAGCAATAGACGCTATACCTGCCAACGAGCGACCCTTACTGATAGCTGTGGGCAACGGTAGGGAGTATCGTACAAAGGTAGAGCGGTATATCGAGGAACGAAAGTTACGCAACTACGTCCGCATAGAGACCAATATACACGATACTGGCACGCTGCAAGCACTCTATCGCCGTGCGAGATGCCTTATATACCCATCGTTTTATGAAGGCTTCGGGCTTCCTGTAGTAGAGGCGGCATTACAGAAATGTCCTGTGATAACAAGTAATGTATCATCGCTACCCGAAGCGGCAGGACCAGCAGCAATACTCGTTAATCCTAACAGCGTGAAGCAGATGGCAGACGCCATACGCACACTGATGGATTCGTCTGACGAATGTAGGGAGAGGGGAGAGAAGGCGTACCGGTACTGCATGGAGCGTTTTACACCAGAGAAGCTTACCGAGGAGATGGTAAACCTGTATAGATCGCTTCTATAATAAGCGGCACTTAATAAAAGACGTTGTAATATGGAGCCGTGGTTTATAACCTCGGACAGAATAGAGCAATGTATAATATATCTAAATCCTAAACTTCAGTAACTAACTATTTATGAATAAGAAAAAACTTCTTTGCTCACTCGTGGCAGCTACCTTGTTGCCGATGGGGGGCATGGCAACACATACATTGACCAAGCGTGCTCCTGTAGCCGTGTCAACAAAGACGGGTGTTCTCGTGACATGGAGAGCCTTGACAGCCGATAATAACGAGAATATATCATACAACCTTTACCGAGATGGCGTAGCGGTAGTGAAAGGGCTTACAGCCAAGACTAACTGGCTGGACAAGAGTGGTAAGCCAGGTGCGGTGTATAAGCTGGAGCAGATGCGCTCAGGGACGCTATATCAGACGGAGGAAGTGAGGGCGTGGGACAATATGTTTACCACGATAAAGGTGAATCGTCCTGCTCCTGAGGCACCTGTGAAAGGTAATAAGGCGTATTATGTGCCTGACGATATTAGTGTGGGTGACCTCGATGGTGACGGTAACTATGAACTGGTATTGAAGTGGATGCCGAGCAATCAGCAAGATAATGGATACAATGGCTACACCTCACCGTGCATTATTGACGCCTACCGCATGGACGGTACGCAACTATGGCGCATCAATCTCGGACTGAACGTACGCTCTGGCAACCATTACACGCAGTTCCTTGTGTACGACTTTGATGGTGATGGCAAGGCGGAGGTGATATGCAAAACTGCCCCTGGCTCAAAGGACGGTAAGGGAAACTACGTCAGCAAGGCTGGCACTGAGGCTGAGGTGACTGATGTTGACAATTCTAAGACTTACGTTAACAGCAACGGTCGCATTAGTGGCGGCGAGGAGTTCCTCACTGTCTTTAACGGAGAGACTGGTGCAGCCATGCACACCATATATTATTCACCGAGTCGTTCGGGAGACTCTTTCCCGAAGGCGGCAACATCTTACAACTCAAGCGTATGGGGCGACAGTAACTATAACCGTGGTAACAGATATAATGCCGCCGTGGCTTACCTTGATGGTGAGGACGGTAAGCCGACGGCTATAATGCAGCGCGGCTACTACACCAACTGCTACCTGTGGGCGGTAGACTGGGACGGCAAGAAGCTCTCTACACGATGGCTGCACCGTGGCACTGGTGCCAAGGCGTGGAGCACCGTGGATGCTGATGGCAAGGTGCTATCATACGGTACCGACAAGTCCAGTTACGGACAGGGAGTGCACGGCATTAGCGTGGGCGACGTGAACGGTGACGGTTATGATGAGATAGTGACTGGCGGAGCAACGATAGGACATGATGGCACGCTACTGTGTTCTACTGGCAAGGGACACGGTGATGCCATACATTTAGCTGACCTCTGCCCTGACAGAAAAGGACTCGAAATAATGATGCCTCATGAGGAGAGTCCGTATGGATATGATGTACACGATGCCACAACAGGCGAACTGCTTGTCAGTGCAACTGGTACGGAGGATAACGGACGCGGTCTGGCTGCCGACTTTATACCTGCACATCGTGGCTATGAGTTCTGGTCGTCGGCTGACGGTAACATTCGCTCATGCGATACGGGCGACGTGCTCCTTAGTAGCAAACCAGACACTAACTACCGCATATACTGGACAGGTGACCCATACGACCAAACATTCGACGGACGTTACGACAGCGGTACGGGAAAGTGTGCGCCACGCATACGCACCTATAACACGAAAAGTAAGAAGATTACAACCTTCCAGGAGTTTGCCGCATACGGCAGTCCTTCTACCTGTAACACTACGAAGGGTACGCCCTGTCTGCAAGCGGACATCATGGGAGACTGGCGCGAAGAGATAATAATGTATGCTAATGAGGAGGAACATACCTCCGACCAGTGTACGCTGATGATATTCTCTACACCAGAAGAGACACAGTATAAGGTGCCGTGTCTTATGGAAGACCACCTCTACCGCATGGGCATAGCATGGCAAAACTCGTCATATAACCAGCCTCCTCACCTTGGATACAGTCTGCCTGACTACCTTGGCATTAACGGAAGCACTTACGTTACTAAGACTGCCAACAACGCTCCTGCCGCTCCTACCGTAGATACGCCTACCGACCCGACAACCAGCGGCACGGAGGAACTGACAATGCCGGCAGAGGATAAGGGTAAGGTGAACGGCACTTGCTATGTGGCTGGTGAGAATCAGGAACTGACAGCGTCTTCAAAGAACGGATATATCAAGATGCGCACTAACAATAATGGCAATACCATTACCTTCAGCGTAGCGTCTGGCTACGTGATAACAGGCATAAGTCTGGAAGGCTACAGCAACAATACCTCTACCACCGCCGACCGCTCTATAACGTTGACTGACATCTGTATTGATGGTTCTGATGTTTCTGTGCTTGCCAATGCCGTGAAGTTACCTGGCGGAACGGCAGGCTCTACCCCTGTAACGGCAGAAGCTAAGGGATTTGCCGCCGCAAAGAACATCGTGCTGAAGTTTGATAACTCTCTTATCACCACCAGTGATGTTGACGCAGCGGGAAAGAACAAGCAGATTATGGGAAAGGTGACCTTTACTTATACAAAAGCCTCTGGCATAGGCACTGTACAGTTACAACAGTCTGCCCCCAACCATAAGACTGCTGTTTACGACCTTAACGGGCGCCGTGTTACCGCTCCACAGAAGGGCATATACATCGTTGGCGACAAGAAAATAAGGTATTAACAAATAATAAAAGGGCGACATAAATTAACGAAGTTTCGGACTAAGAGTAACAGTTATGTGATAATAAAAGGCACTGTAATGACGTTCCATGCCTTTTATTATCGCGGAATTGTTATATAGAATATGGAGAGAGTGAAAAAAAACTTTCATAGAGAGTAAGTATTAATATATGTTTATTCGTAATACATAGAAAAAGCACACACTGTTTTTTGTAAAACTAAAACTATAAAACTAACAGAAATGAAAAAGAAAAGACTACTACTAATCACTGCTTCTTCTGCAGCAATGATTCTCTGGGGGGGGGACAACTCCTATGCCCAAGTAACTAAAGCCAGTCTGTTTACGGAGGCGAATGGTTACACGGAAGTAAAAGAACTACCTACCGACGCAGCAGAACTGTCAAAGTATTATTATGTTATTGCAGACGCCAATGAAGAAAAAATGCTTCAGTTGGTTGACGGTGCCAGTGAACAGAATGCCAATGGCTACGCAGGCACCAAAGCTATCGGGTATGTGGATGTCAATGACCCTTTTACCAATCAAGGAGATGTCTGGATTATAGAATATGGTTCAGATGGTTATCATATCCGTAGTATTGCTTATAGTGCATTATTGATGCAGGTAGAGTGGAATAAAGCGCAGTATAGGCATACGAATGATCAGCCTCATATGTGTCAGTGGACCAAATTGAATTTTGCGTATACCGAAACTAAGGGGTGGACTATAGAGAACGGAACATATACATCAAATTATTTTGGCTATTGGGATAAAGCAAATGGCTTAAATGAGATTAACTCAGGTAAAACCGGAGATGAAGTAGGGCATTATGTTATTTATGCAATACCTCGTACGGATTACATGTCCAAATATGCAAGTAAGAATATTACGGAAGCAGGTGTTGACTTTACAAACTTTATAATAAATCCAATAGTAAAAGGCGTAAAAGCACAATATCCAAATAATATAGAAGGATATACCTACACGAACTCTGGTGGTAACCATCCTGCTCAATATAATGATAATTGCGAGTTTTGGAACGGTACAGCAGCGAATTTGAGTTTTAACTTTAGTCAAACGCTGAGCGTACCAAACGGAAAGTACACGTTGACGGCTTCAATGTATAACTCTTCAAATGGTGTTGCTGGAGATGCACCGAATGGTAATGTAGGAGCATTCGCTAATGACAAATTTGTAGGTATAGAAAAAGACGAAGAAACACCTTCCGACTATACGATAGAGAATATCAATGTAACAGATGGGACATTGACATTGGGATATAAGACAAATGGAACACCAGGCGCACGCTGGTTCGTAGGTACGGGTTTTAAACTTACATACCATGGTGAGGACCTTTCTGTATATCAAGATGCTCTTAAGGAAACAATAGAAGCAGCTAAGGCTATAAAATTAGAAGCGTCAGATGCAGCTAACGCTGCTTTAACTTCCGCAATAC
The DNA here is from genome assembly GCA_934229335.1 of uncultured Prevotella sp. Lineage (GTDB taxonomy): Bacteria > Bacteroidota > Bacteroidia > Bacteroidales > Bacteroidaceae > Prevotella. Next base: position 695 of record CAKQDQ010000101.1, on the reverse strand, counting down.
AAACTGCGGAAGGGGTTAGCCAGACCGACAAAGATGCGCTTGTCGATGGTAAGGTGTCTCTACAGACGGCAATAGATAATTATAATGCATACTTGGAACTAAAGACAGCGCTTGCCAAGTATGCAAAGAAGACATCCTTTACAGTTGATTTTACATTGTATGATGAAGCTAAGGCTGCGTATGAGACTGCTACTGTGCCTGCCGCAGAGGTCAAAAAGACCTACACGGATGCATTGTTAAATGCCTACAGACAGTATTTGAGAGATATTGTAGCAGGCTATAAGAACGCCACTGCTTTTGTAAAGAACGCAACTGTAACAGGAAAGATTGATAGAAAGGACATAGAAGGTTGGTCAAGAATATCTAACGCGCTTAACTACGGTACCAGTGCCCAATTGAACTCTGTTGATTATACAGGAAATTATATGGAGAACTGGCAGGGAAGTGGATTGAATGAAGAGAATATCTCTCAGACTGTGACAGCTCTTCCTAACGGTAAGTATTTCTTAAAGATGGTAGCGCATACAAGTGCTGATGATGCGGCACGTGTAAAGGATTATGTATATATCAAGTCTGGTGACAATGAAAGCCAGGGGGCGATACTTATTAAGGAAGTTCCAAGTATAACAATAACTGATCCTATCGAGGTAACGAATGGAACTGCAGAGATAGGCGTGCATGTAGGTAGTAGAGCG
>CAKQDQ010000100.1 GCA_934229335.1 uncultured Prevotella sp. | reverse complement strand
CCATAGGTGTGGGAACAAACAAAGTGGCACGTTACCCCATGCCTGTTGCAGGTGGAATACAATATGTCAATATTCCTGTAGAAATTGACACAAAGACACTTGCCAGTATTGCTGCAACAAGCGACGGAAACTTTTACAGAGCGACAAATAACAAAGAACTAAGAAAGATATATAAGGATATAGATAAGTTGGAGAAGTCAAAGCTGAACGTTAAGAAATTCTCTAAACGCTACGAGGCTTACCAACCGTTTGCATTACTTGCGATACTACTGTTAGCCATAGAGCAACTAATGCGTTTAACTGTATTCAGAAGGAATTAAATTACAAGGAATATGAGATTTGATAGTGCAATATACTTATGGCTCTTATGTGTGATTCCTGTTATGGTATTACTCATGGTTAACGCAGAATGGCGCCGTAAGAAAATGCTTCAAAGAATGGGAACCAAAGAATTGATTTCCAATCTTATGCCTGATTCATCAGCGAAACGTAGATGGATTAAGTTTCTTTTGTCTCAAATTATATTTGCATTAATAGTTGTGATGGCGGCACGTCCTCAAATGGGTGCTAAGGTCTCGCATGAGAAAAGAAACGGAATAGAAGCCATAATAGCATTAGACATCTCTAACTCTATGCTTGCACAAGATGTCGCGCCAAGCAGACTGATGAAGAGTAAGATGCTTATAGAGAACCTTGTAGACAATTTCAGCAAGGATAAAGTAGGTATGATAGTATTTGCTGGCGACGCTTATGTGCAACTACCAATAACAAGCGACTATGTTTCTGCAAAGATGTTCCTACAAAATATTGAGCCTAATCTTATTCAGACACAAGGTACGGATATAGCGGCGGCAATTAAGCTCGCGGCTAACAGTTTCACACAACAGAAGAATATAGGTAAGGCTATCATCGTCATTACTGATGGTGAAGACCATGAAGGGGGTGCAATGGAAGCTGCAAAGGAGGCTAATGCGAAGGGATATAAAGTATTTATTCTTGGAATAGGAAGCACCACAGGAGCTCCAATCCCATTAGCTAACGGGGGCTACTTGAAAGATAACACTGGCAACACGGTGATGACGTCGCTTAACGAGCAGATGTGTCGCGACATTGCGGCAGCAGGTAGTGGTACATATATACACGTAGATAATACATCGTCTGCGCAGGAGAGCCTGAATGGAGAGATAAGCAAAATGCAAAAAGGAGATATGGAGTCTGTCATCTATTCTGAATATAATGAGCAATTTCAAATATTTGGTATCATTGCCATATTATTTATTATAATAGAAGTATGTATAAGTGAGGCTAAGAATCCATACCTAAAGAAGATTAATCTTTTTACAAAACGTAACACGTCTGTATTGTTATTACTCTTGTGTGGCACACTTACTATTGCCGCACAAAGTGACAGAAGCTACATTCGTTCTGGAAATCGTGACTATAGAAAAGATGTAGAAGGGGGACAAGATAAGGCTGAAATAAAATACAGGAAGGCGATGTCGGTTAATAATGCCAACCCTCAGGCGTTGTATAACTTAGGGTGTGCTCTTGCCGCACAAAAGAAAGATTCGGCCGCTATTGACATGTTTACGAAGGCTGCCAGAATCGAAACGAACAAAATACGTAAGGCGATGTGCTACCATAACATTGGCGTGATACTGCAAAGTCACTCACAATATGCTCCTGCTATCGAAGCATACAAAAGCTCTTTGCGTCTAAGACCGAATGATAATCAGACACGCTACAATCTGGTGTTATGCCAAAAGCTCAAGAGAAATCAACAGAACGACAAAAAGGATCAAAACGAAAATAACAACAACAAGAATAATAAGAATAATAAGGGTAAAAACAATAACAAGAAAGAACAATCCCAGAACAAAGATAATAACGATAACAAACAAAATAAGAATAAGAACAACAACCAGCAACAGGAACAACAAGATAAACAGATGAGCAAAGAAAATGCAGAGCAGTTGCTAAACGCTGCGATGCAGGAAGAGAAAGCTACACAGCAACGAATTAAAAAAGCTATGAGCCAACCTTCACGACGTAACATTCAGAAGAACTGGTAATAGAGTGATTCTTTAAGAGGGCATCTTTCGAAGGGGTATTTAACTCTATAATATTAACAAGCATAAGTATCAAAAGTAATTTTTACAAATGAGTAAGCGTATGTCCTTACATCACATAATGGAATATCTCATACACTTACCTGCTAAACTATATAGATAATGGAAAAATATGCAAAAAACATATTTTCGATAATCTTTACCCTACTGCTATGTACTGTAGGTAGTATCACGTGTCTTGCTGCCGTTATCAATGTACACGGTCCTTCGCAAGTTGCGTCTGGTGAACAGTTCCAACTACAGTACACCGTAAACACAACAGAGGTAAGCGGTTTTCGACTTGGCTCAATACCTGACGCCTTCGATGTCCTTATTGGTCCAAGCACAAGTACACAGCAGAGTTTCTCTATGGTAAATGGCAACATGAAGCACACTTCTTCTGTTACCTACACCTATGTATTGATGGCAAAAGAGAAGGGCACATTCGTTATACCGGCAGCACGTGCCACGGTTAATGGCAAACCTGCTACTTCACAGGCACTACGAATAAACGTGTCAGGAAAGTCTAACGCTTCTTCACAACAGCATCGTAGCTCTACACGTTTGGATAGAGCTGGCGCACCGATTAGAAACAATGACCTTTTTATAAAGGTAACGGCAAACAAGAAAAGAGTGTATGAGCAGGAACCTGTATTGTTGACATACAAGGTATATACTCAAGTTGAACTTACGCAACTACAGGGAAAAATGCCTGACTTGAATGGATTTCATACACAAGAGGTACAACTGCCACAACAAAAATCCTATCATGTAGAGAATGTTAACGGGAAATCTTATAATTGTGTTACATGGAGCCAATATGTAATGTTTCCACAGTTAACAGGAACATTAGAAATACCAAGTATTACCTTTAATGGTATTGTTTTACAACAAAATACTAACGTTGACCCCTTTGAAGCTCTTTTCAATGGAGGTTCTGGGTATGTAGAGGTTAAAAAGGCTATTAAGGCACCTTCTGTAAGCATACATGTTGATCCACTTCCTACTAAGCCGGCTAATTTCTCAGGCGGTGTAGGCACTTTTACTATTTCCTCATCAATAGACAAGTCGACAGTAAAGGCTGGCGATCCTGTCAATATTAGAGTGGTTGTAAGTGGTAATGGCAACATGAAACTATTGAAACAGCCTGAGATTAACCTTCCCAAAGATTTTGACAAATATGACGCGAAAGTAACTGATAAGACTAAGCTCAGTGAAAACGGTGTTATGGGTAATATGATTTATGACTTTCTGATAGTACCGCACAATATGGGAAAGTATGTAATACCAAGTGTGTCATTTGTATATTTCAGTACTACAGAAAAAAAATATAAGACTATAACGACTCAGCCGATAGAATTAAACGTAGAAAAAGGTAACGGTAGAGGAAGTGACGTGTCCGACTATTCGAAACTGAATGACAATGACATCCACGATATAATAAAGAATAATCCTAAACCAGACAACGTAGAAGAGAGCATCTTTGGCTCGCTGTCGTATATATTAATAAATACATTAATATTCATAGTATTCATAATATTGGTTATTTTATTCCGTAAACGAGCTATCGCTCTAACTGACACAGTAGCGTTGCGTGAAAAGAAAGCTAATAAAGTAGCCGCTAAACGTTTAAGAAATGCGGCAAAGTTACTTTCCTCTAATAATAGCTCTCAATTCTTTGATGAGATAATGCGAGCAATCTGGGGATACATAAGTGACAAGTTCGCTATGCCCGTAGAGCAGTTATCACGTTCTAATATAGCAGAAAAATTAACGGAACGCCATGTCTCTCCAGAGGTTATACAAAGTTTAATTGAAGCAATTGACGAGAGTGAATATGCACGCTATGCTCCTGGTGATTCCCTCGGCAATATGCAAAAAACTTACGACAAGGCTACGAAGGCTATAATGACAATAGAAAAGAATATAAAATGATAAGAATTATATATACCATATTATTAATGTGCTTTACGCTAACTGTGGCAGCTGGTAGTAACAGCCAGTATACCGCAGGTAACGATGCGTACAGAAACGCGGACTATCACAAGGCTATACAGCTTTATCACCAAGCTCTCAAATCAGGTCCCGCCTCCGAGATATATTATAATTTGGCTAATAGTTACTATAGAACAGACAATATCCCCAAAGCTATACTGTATTACGAGAAGGCCGCAAAACTTAATCCGCTTAACTCTGATATACGACATAATATCGAGATAGCGAATAATAAGACACCGGACAAGCTGATATATGATACGGATTCCGTAATTGTACTATGGTATCAATATATTCTAAGTCTAATGACAGTAAATGGTTGGGCATACACAGCGATTATAGCATTAGGCGCAGCGTTGGTTTGTTTCCTTCTATACCTGTTTCTTTCCAATATATATATAAGAAGACTGTCTTTCTACATATCATCTGTGCTTCTGATATTGTTTATATTCTGTAATATTTTTGCTTGGCAACGCAAGGAACACATTACGAAGTCCACAGATATAATAGTTATGAAGGAAGTAACGACTATTAAGTCTTCGCCTACGTATAATGCAGGGAACGTATGCCAAATTCATGAGGGAAGTAAACTTCATATTACCGACAATGATATAAAAGATTGGTTTGGAATACGTCTACCAGATGGACGTGAAGGATGGATTACGCGAAAAGATGTTGCAGAAATATAGACAAGAACAATAATGGTAGAGATAATAGACAACATAGGAACAAACTTACTAATGGGTAGTAATAGCGCGATACTGGATCATGTCGCACTAATACTCACCAATGCTTGGACATGGTTACCTTTATACATTTCGCTATTAGTGCTTATAATAAAGAACAATGACAATATGCCACAAATAGCAGTATGCTTTGGTTATGCTGTCATGTGCATATTATTAGCGTCTGTTGTGGCAAATGTTATAGTTAAGCCATTAGTGGAGCGACCTCGTCCATGCAACACTCCCGAAATGATGTTTATAACACAAATAGCTGGCGATTTGCATAGCAAAGACTATAGTTTCTTCTCTTCGCATGCAGCTAATACGATGGCACTGGCAGTATTTTTCTCTTTGTTAGTAAAAAGTTATTTGCTCTCATCTACCCTGTTTACATGGTCGTTGCTCAACTGTTGGACTCGTGTTTATTTAGGGCAACATTATCTGAGTGATGTAATTGTGGGAATACTTTGGGGAATTATAGCAGGACTTATTTCTTATACATTATACAGAAAAACATATCGTCATGTCTCCTCTCAGCTTCACTTTGTATCAACCCAATACACGAAAAGCGGATATTCGCAATTGGACGTTGATACTGTATTGTCAGTATTCCTTTTGACGTTAACATATTCATTAATACCAAACATATAAAATATAAAGACATTGAATAATCCAAGAAACATAGCGATAGAAGAATATAACTATAATCTTCCAGAATCTCGTATAGCTAAATTTCCTATGGCAAAACGAGACGAAAGTAAACTACTTATATACAATCATGGTACAATATCCCATGATGTATTCAAAAATATAGCAAATTACCTTCACCAGGGAGAACTATTAGTATACAATAACACAAAAGTAATACAGGCACGACTGCACTTTCGTAAGACGACAGGAGCTACAATAGAGGTATTTCTATTAGAACCTTATTCACCATGTGATTATGAACAGGTCTTTCAAACCAAACAGCGTTGTGCGTGGGTATGCATGATAGGTAACCTAAAGAAGTGGCGTTCGGCAGTAGTTACAAACGGAACAAACAGTACGGCTCTGCACAGGGCTATTACCGTAGGAGATAATGAAATAGTTTTGTCTGTAACTTTAGGTCCGGAGGAACATACGGGGCATATTGTATATTTTGAGTGGGATAACGATACTGTCACCTTTGCGGAAATTCTTGAAGCTGTAGGAGAACTCCCTATTCCACCCTACCTAAACCGAAAGACAGAAGAGAGTGATAAAGAAACATACCAAACTGTATATTCAAGAATAAAAGGTTCTGTAGCAGCCCCCACTGCGGGTCTACACTTTACAGATGAAGTACTTAAGGACATCGACAAGCATGGCATAATACGTGAAGAAGTTACGCTTCACGTAGGGGCAGGTACATTCAAACCAGTAAAATCAAAACTGATAGAAGGTCATGAGATGCACCAAGAATATATTAGTGTAAAACGTTCGGCTATTGAGAATATCATTAATCATGGAGGAAAAGCAATAGCCGTTGGCACAACAAGTGTACGTACGTTGGAGAGTCTTTATTATATTGGTTGCAGACTATACAGAAACCCTGATGCAGAAGAAGAACAGTTATGCATAGACCAGTGGGAACCTTACGACACACCATGCGATATTCCTACAGTTCAAGCACTACAATGTATAGTTGATTGGATGACCCGCAACTCATTGACGACGTTACATTCTGCCACCAGAATCATTATTGCGCCAGGATATAAATATCACGTGGTAAAGATGCTGATTACCAACTTCCACCAGCCACAGTCGACATTACTGCTATTGGTAAGCGCACTTATCGGTGATGACTGGCATAAGGTCTATGACTATGCATTAAAGAATGATTTTCGATTCCTAAGTTATGGTGATTCATCTTTATTGATACCTTAGGATAGATATTTCATAACAGACAATATACAAAAAAGAAATAATACTTTTATTATGAACTACGGATATATAAAGGTGGCGACAGCAATACCAAGAGTAAAAGTAGGCGACTGCCAATTTAATCTTCAAGAGACAGAACAGATGATAGCACGCGCTGAAGGACAGGGTGTTGAAATAATCGTATTTCCAGAACTCTGTCTTACTGGATATACTTGCCAAGACTTGTTCCGCCAACAGTTACTTCTCGATGTTGCCGAACAATCAGTTCTGATGCTACTCGACTTTACACGTCAATTAGATATAATCGCAATCATAGGTGTACCAGTACAAGTAGGCAGCATACTTCTTAACTGTGCGGCAGTAATTCAGAAAGGAGAAATTCTTGCCATAATCCCCAAGACCTATCTTCCTAATTACAGTGAGTTCTACGAGAAGAGATGGTTTGCTTCCGCTCAGGATCTTCATCCTACAGAGATAATCTATGCTGGCAGCAAGACATTGGTAAGCGCACAACCTACAATATTCCGTACTTATACAGGTGCAACTTTTGGAGTAGAATTGTGTGAAGATGTATGGGCACCAGAGCCACCATCAACATTCCTAACACTTGCAGGAGCCGACATTATATTTAATCTCTCCGCATCAGACGAATTAATAGGAAAACACGCATACCTCAAACAACTACTTTCACAACAAAGTGCTCGCACTATGAGTGGCTATGTATATGCAAGCAGTGGATTCGGTGAGAGCACGCAGGATGTCGTATATGGTGGCAACGCACTTATATATGAGAATGGCAAATGTATAGCAGAAAGTACACGTTTCTCCTTTGAGCCCCAGATGGTGGTATCACAGGTAGACTATGAGAAACTCAGAGCAGAACGACGTAACAATACAACTTTCGTTAACGCACAACGTGTAGACCGCAGTGGTGGCGTACGCTTTATCGACTGCCACTCTATAAGCCCTGATGATTTCTCATTAATACGTAAAGTAAATCCTACTCCGTTTATTCCCGAGACCAATGATATGCATGCCTCTTGTGAAGAGATATTCAATATACAGGTGGCAGGTCTTGCAAAACGCATTGTACATACTAACTGTAAAACGGTAGTAATAGGCATAAGCGGTGGATTGGATTCAACTCTGGCATTACTTGTATGTGTCAAGACATTTGATAAATTAAAACTACCAAGAACAGGTATTATCGGTGTTACAATGCCTGGCTTCGGTACAACAGATAGAACATATACCAATGCCATAAACCTTATGACATCATTAGGTATCACTATTAAGGAAATATCCATCAGAAAGTCATGCCTTCAGCACTTTGAAGATATAGGTCACGACCCTTCTGTACACGACGTTACATACGAAAACGGACAAGCACGCGAGCGAACACAAATACTGATGGACCTTAGTAATAAATACAACGGCATGGTTATTGGTACTGGTGATTTATCTGAATTAGCTTTGGGATGGGCTACATACAATGGCGACCATATGTCCATGTATGGAGTCAATGTATCCATTCCCAAGACCTTAATACGCCATCTCGTACAATATGTTGCAGACAACGGAATAGACTCTACATCACGCACTACGCTGCTTGACATTATAGACACACCTATCTCACCTGAGCTGATTCCTGCAGATGAGAATGGCAACATTGCCCAGAAGACAGAAGACCTTGTCGGACCTTATGTACTTCATGACTTCTTCCTATACTATATGCTACGATGCGGATTCCGCCCATCTAAGATATATATGTTAGCGTGTCATGCATTTCATAATCATCCGCAGTATAACTTTGACGAAGAAACCATACAAAAATGGCTAAACACTTTCCTACGCCGTTTCTTCTCACAGCAATTCAAACGCTCATGTCTACCTGATGGACCAAAGGTCGGCTCCGTTTCACTCTCGCCAAGAGGTGACTGGAGAATGCCAAGTGACGCCTGCAGTACGCTGTGGCTAAAAGAAAACGCATTGAAAGAATAAACATCTAAAATTTGGAAGTAGCATTAAGAAAACAATCATCCAGAAAATGATAATCCACCCATGCGCTAAGATTAACCTCGGACTGAATGTTACCGCAAAGAGGTCTGACGGCTATCATGATATAGAGACAGTATTTCTGCCTGTACCTATTTACGATACATTGGAAGTATATACCCTGCCAGAGGAATATCCAGCAGATGCACCATATATTTTAGATATCACGGGAAATGACATAGTTTGTAAAGCAGAGGACAACCTTGTGGTAAAAGCATACCGTCTCCTTGCCAATGATTTCCCACTGCCTAAGGTCATGATACGTCTCCGTAAGGA
>CAKQDQ010000099.1 GCA_934229335.1 uncultured Prevotella sp. | reverse complement strand
TGAATATACTGGTGACTGGAGCTAATGGTCAACTCGGAAACGAGATGCGCATTATCAGTAAAGACTCCACAGACAAATATATTTTCTCTGATGTCACGGAACAAGAAGGTAAAGATACCACCTATCTTGACATCACAGATATTGACGCATTGCGCGCCATTGTAAGACAAGAAAATATCAAGTGCATTGTTAACTGCGCAGCATATACCAATGTCGATAAGGCGGAAAGCGATGAGGCATTATGTAGAAAGCTCAATGCCACAGCCCCACAAATATTGGCACTGGTAATGAACGAAGTAGGAGGACTACTCATACATGTCAGCACCGACTATGTGTTTGGTGGCGATCCATACAACACACCATGTAGAGAGGAACAGAAAGGCACACCAACAGGTGTTTACGGCAAAACGAAACTTGAAGGAGAACAGAACATTATAGCTTCTGGTGCTGACTATATAATAATACGTACAGCATGGCTTTACTCTGAGTTTGGCAAGAATTTCGTTAAGACGATGCTTAATCTAACTTCAACAAAGCCATCACTAAAAGTTGTTTTCGACCAATGTGGAACGCCAACATACGCTGGTGACCTTGCCAATCTTATATATACAATAATCACCGAACGTAAATATTCGGGCCACTGCGGTATTTATCATTACAGCAACGAGGGCGTATGCTCTTGGTATGACTTCACAATGAAAATTGCAGAGATTGCAGGCAACAACACTTGCGATATTCAACCATGCCACAGTAATGAGTTCCCATCTCCTGTAACGCGTCCAGCATATAGCGTGTTAGATAAGACCAAAGTAAAGAACACCTTTGGAATAACCATACCATACTGGACTCATTCATTAGAGAAGTGTATGGCAAACATTAAAAAAGCAATGTAATCATGAAAGGAATAGTTCTCGCTGGTGGAAGTGGCACACGTCTATACCCTATCACCAAAGGCATTTCTAAGCAGTTGATGCCTATCTATGATAAGCCGATGATATATTATCCTATCTCCGTACTGATGCTCGCAGGCATCCGTGAGATTCTTATTATATCAACACCTTACGACCTACCTGGCTTCAAACGTCTGCTTGGTGATGGCAGTGATTATGGCGTACACTTTGAATATGCAGAGCAACCGTCCCCAGACGGTTTGGCACAAGCATTCACGATAGGTGCAGACTTTATTGGTACGGACTCGGTATGCCTTGTACTTGGCGACAACATATTCCAAGGCTCTGGCTTCACAAAGATGCTACACGAAGCAGTAAAAGCAGCAGAAGAAGACCAAAAAGCAACAGTCTTCGGCTACTGGGTTAACGACCCTGAGCGTTATGGCGTAGCAGAATTTGATAAAGAAGGCAACTGCCTATCCATCGAAGAGAAGCCCCAAAAGCCCAAAAGCAACTATGCCGTTGTGGGATTGTATTTCTATCCGAACAAAGTTGTGAATGTTGCAGCTAACATACAGCCGTCAGCACGTGGTGAATACGAGATAACGACCGTCAATCAACGTTTCCTTGAAGATGGAGAATTGAAAGTACAAACACTTGGAAGAGGATTCGCATGGCTTGATACGGGTACACACGACAGTCTGTCAGAGGCTTCTACGTACATAGAAGTACTGGAGAAACGACAAGGCTTAAAGGTTGCCTGTCTTGAAGACATTGCATTCCGCAAAGGTTGGATTGACGAAAACAAAATGCGAGAACTCGCACAACCAATGCTAAAGAACCAATACGGACAGTATCTACTGAAAGTTATCAACGAAGTAAAAGCATACGGTCCTGGTATGTACTCAATGTAAGTCCACATGAACATAATAGAAACAAACATAAAAGACGTGCTCATCATTGAACCACGTGTATTCAACGATGCACGCGGTTATTTCTTCGAGAGTTTCTCACAAAGAGAATTTGACGAGAAAGTAGCACCAATTCTTGGACACACTATTAACTTCGTACAAGACAACGAGTCCATGTCGTCATACGGTGTAATGAGAGGTCTCCACTTCCAGCGTCCCCCTTACACCCAGACCAAACTGGTAAGGTGCGTAAAAGGTGCAGTGCTCGACGTTGCCGTAGACATTCGTAAAGGTTCGCCCACATACGGACAACACGTGGCAGTAGAACTAACCGAAGACAACCATCGTCAGTTTCTTGTACCAAGAGGTTTCGCCCACGGCTTTGCCGTACTCTCTGATACTGCTGTGTTCCAATACAAATGTGATGAGTTTTACCACCCAGAAGCCGATGGTGGCATCTCTATTACAGACGCCTCACTCGGCATAGACTGGCGTATTCCAACAGACAAGGCGATATTATCACCGAAAGACACCGCTCACTGTACGTTAGCAGACTTTGACAGTCCTTTCGACATCAAGACACCTTTATATTAAGACGACGGTAAAACGCGACACGACTCGACATGAAAAGAAACATTGTAATAACAGGCGGAGCAGGTTTCATAGGCAGCCACGTGGTACGTCTATTTGTCAATAAATATCCCGAATACAATATAATAAACCTTGACAAACTGACATATGCTGGCAACCTTGCTAACCTCAAGGATGTAGAAGACAAGCCTAACTATAAGTTTGTCAAGATGGACATCTGTGACTTCGATGCCTTCTATAAGTTAATGCAAGACGAGCATATCGACGGCATAATACACCTCGCAGCAGAGTCACACGTAGACCGCTCCATCAAAGATCCCTTTACCTTTGCAAAGACAAACGTCATGGGCACCCTGTCTTTGCTTCAAGCTGCCAAGCTATATTGGGAATCACTACCAGAGAAATATGAAGGCAAACGCTTTTACCATATCTCTACCGACGAAGTGTACGGAGCCCTTGCTATGAACAAGCCAGAAGGAGTTACCCCTCCATTCACCACAACAGCAAGTTCCGCAAGCCATCATCTTGCTTATGGCGATGACTTCTTCTACGAGACAACAAAGTACAACCCTCATTCCCCCTACTCTGCATCCAAAGCAAGTTCGGACCACTTCGTAAGAGCATTCCACGATACATACGGTATGCCGACAATCGTGACCAACTGTTCCAACAACTACGGTCCTTACCAGTTCCCAGAGAAGTTAATTCCGCTCTTTATCAATAACATTCGCAACCGCAAGCCCCTCCCTGTTTACGGCAAAGGCGAGAACGTGCGCGACTGGTTATTCGTAGAAGACCATGCAAGAGCCATTGACGTAATATTCCATAATGGTAAAATTGCGGAGACATACAACATCGGTGGCTTCAACGAATGGAAGAATATCGACATCATTAAGGTCGTAATCAAAACCGTAGACCGCCTGTTAGGTCGTAAAGAAGGCGAAGACCTTGACCTAATAACATACGTCACAGACCGTCTCGGACATGACGCACGCTATGCCATAGACTCCACAAAGCTCCAAAAAGAACTCGGGTGGGAACCATCACTACAGTTTGAAGAAGGCATAGAGAAGACCGTTAAATGGTACCTTGACAATCAAGAGTGGATGGACAACGTCACATCTGGCGACTACGAGAAGTACTATGACAACATGTACAAGAACAGATAACAGTATAAAAATAAATAATACAAAATAAATATCCTAATAAAAAATGTTTGAAAATCTCAGCGATAGACTTGAACGTTCCTTCAAGATTCTCAGAGGTGAAGGAAAAATCACAGAGATAAATGTAGCCGAAACGCTCAAAGATGTACGCCGTGCATTACTTGATGCCGACGTCAACTATAAGGTAGCCAAGACATTTACCGATACAGTAAAGAAGAAGGCACTTGGCATGAACGTGCTAACCGCAATCAAGCCAGGTCAGCTAATGGTAAAACTCGTTCACGATGAGTTGGCAGACCTCATGGGTGGCGAAGCGAAAGACCTTGACCTTTCTGGTCATCCTACAGTCATAATGATGGCAGGTCTGAACGGTGCCGGTAAGACAACAATGAGTGGTAAACTCGCAAAACTCCTTAAAGACAAGCGTAACAAGAAGCCATTGCTCGCAGCCTGCGATACCTTCCGTCCTGCAGCTATGGAGCAGTTGCGTGTACTTGCAGAGCAGATAGAAGTGCCTATCTATATGGAAGAAGGCGCAAAAGATCCTGTAAAGGTTGCCGTCAACGCCATTGCCGAAGCCAAAGCAAAGGGATACGACGTAGTAATCATAGATACAGCAGGTCGTCAGTCTATTGATGAGGAGTTGATGCAACAGGCAGAAAACATCAAGGCTGCCGTAACCCCAAACGAGACCCTCCTCGTTGTCGACTCAATGACTGGTCAGGATGCCGTTAATACAGCCAAGACCTTCAACGAACGTCTTGAGATAGACGGTGTTATCCTTACGAAACTTGACGGTGACACTCGTGGTGGTGCTGCCCTCTCTATCCGTAATGTCGTAGACAAACCTATCAAGTTCATCGGTACAGGCGAGAAAATGGAAGCCCTCGATGTGTTCCATCCAGAGCGTATGGCAGACCGTATCCTCGGCATGGGCGACGTAGTATCACTCGTTGAGCGTGCCCAAGAGCAGTTTGACCTTGAAGAAGCCAAGCGTCTGCAGAAGAAGATTGCCAAGAACAAGTTTGACTTCAACGACTTCCTCGGACAGATACAGCAGATTAAGAAGATGGGTAACATCAAGGATCTCGCTGCTATGATACCTGGTGTTGGCAAAGCCATTAAGGATGTTGACATCGACGACAACGCCTTCAAGGGTATTGAAGCCATCATTTACTCTATGACTCCAAAGGAGCGTAGTAATCCAGAAATCATCAATATGTCGCGTAAACAGCGCATCGCCAAAGGTTCTGGCACAAACATTCAGGAGGTTAACCGCCTCATCAAGCAGTTTGATCAGATGCGTAAGATGATGAAACTCATCTCTGGCAACAATATGGCGAACATGGCTAAGATGGCAGGCATGATGGGTAAGATGAAGGGTATGCCAGGAATGCCTAAGTTCTAATAACATTACTAAAAGACAATTACAATGCAACTTATAGACGGAAAGGCTACCGCCGCAGCCATTAAAGCCGAGATTGCGGAAGAGGTTAAAGCCATAATCGCAGCTGGTGGCAAACAGCCCCACCTTGCAGCAGTTCTCGTAGGACACGATGGCGGCTCAGAAACATACGTAAAGAATAAGGTATTAGCATGTGAAGCGTGCGGTTTCAAGAGCACCCTGATTCGCTATGAAGCCGACATTACGGAGGAGGAACTCCTCGCCTGCGTTGACAAACTTAACAAAGACGAAGACGTTGACGGCTTCATCGTGCAGTTACCACTGCCTAAGCACATCAACGAACAGAAGGTTATCGAGGCTATAGACTACCGCAAGGATGTTGATGGCTTCCACCCTATCAACGTAGGACGCATGGCTATCGGTCTGCCTTGCTTTATCTCAGCCACTCCTCTCGGCATCATAACCCTGCTGAAGCGTTATGGCATAGAGACATCTGGCAAGAAGTGTGTCGTTCTTGGTCGTTCTAACATCGTTGGTAAGCCTATGGCTCAGCTGATGATGCAGAAGGAATATGGTGATGCTACTGTTACAGTATGCCACTCTCACTCTGCCGACCTCAAGAAGGAATGTCGCGAGGCTGACATCATCATCGCAGCCATTGGTCGTCCAGGCTTCGTTACTGCCGACATGGTTAAGGACGGTGCCGTAATCGTTGACGTTGGCACAACACGCGTTCCTGACGCTACACGCAAGAGCGGCTTCCGTCTTTCTGGCGATGTAGACTTTGAACACGTAGCAGAGAAGTGCTCATACATCACTCCTGTTCCTGGTGGTGTTGGTCCTATGACCATCTGTTCACTCATGAAGAACACCCTCGCGGCAGGAAAGAAAGAATACTATAAGTAAGACAAATACACTTAACGAACCATCAAAAAAAGTCTGGGCATTACACAATGCTCAGACTTTTTTTATATAATAAACTTCCAACTGTAAACACAATTGGCTTTTTATTCAAACCAATTACCTGTCACAGCAATATAATACACCCTTTCCTACTTCTTCCAACGCCATACAGTTAACGCATTTGACTCATTCACTAACTGTATTTGAGTATCTGTACGTAGATAGATATAAGACTGAGAATTGCCTCGAACTAAATAACTATCAAATTTCACATGACCATTTTTAGTGGTGTAGTTAGTAGTAAACTCTATTCCATCACCAGTATTAAAACAAACTGTACCATCTGCATTTACAGTCATTGTACAATTAACCACTTTATTTGTTGTATAGTTTTGTGCCTCCATATACCATACTCCATGCAACGCAGTATCATGCTCACTTTCGTCTGTATAATCTGTAAAGCTCTTTTTGAGTTGTAGATAATGATAATCCCCACCTGTATCTTTACCAACAATATATGATGATGCCACTGGGACAGTGAGAGTCTTATCTGACCTTGTTGAATATATTTCAGACAAATTATCTGCAATATGTGCATCAGACAACGTACCATACAAAAGCTTATTCCAATCAAAACCCATATAAGAGCCAGAGGTAAATGTCGTATTCAATTTATTATCTACAATATTCCATGTACCATAAAACAGAGATAGCCCCCCTGCCAGTCCTCCTGTAGTTGTAGAGGCTCCACCATCGCATACCACTAAATGATTTTTATAGAACGAAAAAGCGGAAGTTTTTTGTCCATCTAAATTCCATTCTTTACCAGCAAGGTAGCCGCCTACATTGAGTTGCGGTGTCTCATCTCCATCATGATCATCACCACATGCCGTTACACCTATACCTAATGTAATCAATAATACAGTGGAGAATAACGTTTTCATTGTTTTTACTTTTTTCATAAATTTATAAAATTAGTTATATAAAATCAAATCACTCCTACAAATTGATTTAATAATTGAGTGACAAAACTATTTTCTTTCTGCATAGCATTAGGAATGTTAGGAGTCTGACCACGGTAGAAGCCTGAAACGTCTTTACACGGCAATACCAATTCGTTGGTTTGCAAACCGATACGAGTACCACTGCTCAAGCGTTCGATGATGCGCTGAGCCTCTTGCCTGCCCTCACTCGCTATGCGAGGCAGTTCTTCAATTAATGATTTTGACATGGCATTAAAGCATTTTACAGTTTTAATGCGACTGCTTTGTTACTCTGAAAAAATAATGTTACAACCAAACACCTTATTATATATATGAGCAACAAAGCCAACTTCATAGGTTAGTAGACGTGACCTTGCACAATGAGGAACACAAAGAAACGTGGACGAATCCACTTATCCCATGTTCCAAGGTGTTTGGCCTAACCTATAAGCAACAGATAAGTTCAACGCCCACGCTATGTGGACGCTCACTTATTTATTCCATTGCTTATGTTCTATCTGCGGCCAAACTTCAGGAACATTTTTCGAATAAACAGCAAACGCTATTATTATTTACCAATAAGATATGGAACCGACTCCCACAATGGGCATACAATTCCAAAGGCAAAGTTACAAAATTTATTTGACTCCGCCAATTTTTATATGTACAATTTTAAGTGTAAGCAAGTAACTTGAGTTTATAATTTTGGCAGTGACGGGCTTTCAGCCCGTTTAGAACAAAAACTTGAGTAAGTAATATTCGGGCTATGTCTTTTCTCTCTGTAAGAACGCATCAAGGAAGGCACCTCTACTTACAATATGAAAGCAGCCCTTTCGCCATACGAAAGGGCTGCTTTTGTTTCACGATTTGAACCTTATTGCAGTACGAAAGGGCTGCTTTCGCTCTACAAGCTTTTTCAAACAAAAACTGTAAGAAAACATAGTCAATTTACTTACAATCTGTAAGCATTACGGATTCTTCTTCTTAGCAGCGAAGCGCATCACCTTTGGCAGCTTCACCCATTTACCTCTCACCGCTACCTTCATAGTGCTTCCCTCCTGCTGACGAAGCGTGTAAGTGCCATCAGCGTCAAGAGCTATCGTAGCAACGAGGTCCTCAGAGCCGTAGTCATTGATTATCTCCAACTCGGCAGATTTATTGTCTGACGCGAATTTCACGCCCATTATTATCCACGCTCGCGAGTCCGTATTCTTCTTTACGTAACCATACACCTCACCCAAGATGTCTTGTCCCGGTATCTTCACTGTCTCACCGTAGAGATTCATCTCAAGAACGAGGTCGAGGTCTGTATTAAAGTACTTGCCTTGGAAGGGATTGGCCTGCGCCAAGGCACCGAGAGCATGAATGAAGCACACAAAAAGAAGAGATAATATTTTCTTTCTCATATTCTATTATACATATTTTATATACTATACAGCATTTTATACGCAAAATACAAATTACGGTTCTCTGTAGATGAACCGTAATTTTTACGTGTACGTTTACAGCAACAAAAGTACACAATATAAATCAATTATTTTACTATTACAGAGAAGAAAATTGACAGTTTACTCTCTTTTTTAAGTTTTTTTTGGTACTTTTGCATCAATAAATAGTAGAACTATGGCAAAACGACTTATCAAACCTGATTATATTTTTGAATCCAGCTGGGAAGTATGCAATAAGGTTGGCGGCATCTATGCGGTTCTTTCTACAAGAGCCAAGACGCTGCAAACAGCTCTTCCTGACCGACTATTCTTTATAGGTCCCGACTGTTGGGGCGAAAACCCATGTCCTTACTTCGTGCAAGACAACGCCCTGCTTGCCGACTGGCAGGCTGCTGCAAAAAAGGAAGGACTGAAAGTACGTGTAGGACGATGGGATATTCCTGGACAGCCTATATCTGTTCTTGTTGACTTCAAACCATATTTTGAAATCAAAAACCAGATATACCAGCAAATGTGGGAGGACTTTCAGGTGGACTCTCTACACGCTTACGGCGATTATGACGAGGCAAGTATGTTCTCATACGCTGCCGCACTGGTAGTAGAGAGCCTTTATAACTTCTTGAAGCTACAGAAGAAGAAGGTTATATACCACGCTAACGAGTGGATGTGCGGTCTTGGCGCACTGTATATACATAAGCATATACCTGCCATAGGCACTGTGTTCACAACACACGCCACATCTATAGGTCGCTCTATAGCTGGCAATAACAAGCCTCTGTACGAGTACTTATGGGC
>CAKQDQ010000098.1 GCA_934229335.1 uncultured Prevotella sp. | reverse complement strand
ACAACAACAACTATAAACCTTGCAGCATCGCTCGCAACACTTGAAAAAACGGTACTCGTCATTGACGCAGACCCACAGGCTAATGCTTCCAGTGGATTAGGAGTTGATATTCAAGAGGTAGACTGTTCTCTATATGAGTGTATAATAGATCATGCGGACGTAAGAGATGCTATATATACTACAGACATTAATGGTTTGGACATCATACCAAGTCACATAAATCTTGTGGGTGCAGAGATTGAGATGTTAACGGTTCCTTCTCGTGAAAAAGTACTAAAGAAGATTCTTGAGCCTATACGCGCAGACTATGACTATATATTGATAGACTGCTCACCGTCATTAGGATTGATAACCGTTAACGCATTAACTGCGGCACAGTCTGTGATAATACCTGTACAGTGCGAATATTTTGCTCTCGAGGGTATAGGTAAATTACTAAATACAATAAAAATTATTAAGACGAAACTGAACACAACACTGGAAATAGAAGGCTTCCTACTGACAATGTACAACAACCACTTGCGTTTGGCAAACCAGATATACGATGAAGTAAAGAGACATTTTCAGGAACTGGTGTTCAAAACAGTCATACAGCGTAACGTAAAGTTGTCAGAGTGCCCAAGTCATGGGTTACCAGTGATTTTATATGATGCGGACGCCGTTGGTACCAAAAATTATTTGGCACTGGCAAAGGAAATTATAAACAAAGAACAGAAATAATCTCACTCGGTTTCCATAAGGTGGAAATAATGAGTGCAAAAATAAAATATGGCAGTACATAAGAAATACAATGCTTTAGGACGTGGACTTGATGCCTTGATATCTACAGAAGAGGTAAAGCCACAAGGCTCTTCTACGATTAACGAAATAGCTATAGAACTGATAGAGGCTAATCCTAACCAGCCCAGACGAGAATTTGACCTACAATCATTACAGGAATTAGCGTCAAGCATCAGAGAAATAGGTATTATACAGCCTATAACCCTGAGACAGGTTGACGACAACAGATTTCAGATAATAGCTGGTGAAAGACGATGGAGGGCATCGCAGATAGCTGGACTCAAAGCAATACCTGCTTACATACGCACAATTAATGACGAGAGCGTGATGGAAATGGCACTCGTTGAGAATATTCAGCGAGAGGATTTGAATGCCATTGAGATTGCATTGGCGTACCAGCATCTATTGGATAACGACGGAATGACACAAGAAAAGGTATCTGAACGCGTCGGTAAAAGTAGAGCGGCTATAGCGAACTATCTCCGTCTATTGAGACTTCCTGCACAAATACAGCTTTCTTTGCAAAAAAAGGAAATAGATATGGGACACGCAAGAGCTTTGCTTGCTATAGATTCGCCTTCTTTGCAGATAAAAATGTATAAAGAGATTATGAAGCATGGCTATTCTGTGCGTAAGGTGGAGGAAATGGTCAATATGCTAAAGAACGGTGATGACCTACAATCAGCTTCAAAGGCTCTTCGTGGAAAGAATGTACTGCCACAGGAATATGAAGCTCTAAGGAATAGAATGTCTGAGAAATTTGCTGTTAAAGTGCAGATGACCTGCTCTGCTAATGGTAAAGGAAAAATCACAATACCATTCGCATCTGACGATGAATTAGAGAAGATTATAGCAATGCTTGACAGGTAAAACAAGGATTAAATGTGTGAAAGCATGATGCGGAATGTTATAAATAAAAAAATTCTGACATTATTTTTTGCCTGCATGACTTATTCCATGATGTATGCTCAGTCATTGGTTTCCGACAGGCAGACAGGCATAAATATGGATAGTGCTACTGTAGAACCTTCGTTCGCATTAGCAGAAGATTCTGCAAAAATGTTTGTGGTAGACAAAAGTGTTAAGGTCACGAAACTGAAAAAAGACTGGGCCAACTGGAAACCCGACCCCAAAAGGGCAATGTGGTTAGCTATAGTACTACCTGGAGCAGGACAAATATACAACAGGAAATACTGGAAACTACCCATAATATATGGAGGATTCCTTGGCTGTATATATGCTATGCGATGGAATAACCAAATGTATTTAGACTATTCGCAGGCCTACCTCGACATAATGGACGATGACCCAAATACTAAAAGTTATACTCAATTTTTACATTTAGGCACGTCCATAAACGCCTCTAACGAAGAACGTTACAAAAGTATATTCAAGTCGCGTAAAGACAAATACAGAAGATGGAGAGATCTCAGCTTCTTCTGTATGCTGGGTGTGTACGCATTGTCTATAATTGACGCTTATGTAGATGCTTCCCTATCTCAATTTGATATATCCGACGATTTGAGTTTGAGGCTTCAACCTGCAGTTATAAACGGCTCGGGAGAAGCATATAGAGGATCATCAAATGTAGGATTAAACCTTAACAACTCTGCTATAGGGGTAAACGGAGCTCTAACATTTTAGGAAGAAAAAGAATTATACAGAGAAATAAAATGGAAATATCAAAACTCAGAAATTTTGCAGTAATAGCTTTATTTGTCTTAGGAATGTCACCAGCTGTTGCTTTCTCTCTTTTAGAGGAATACACAAGTGTTGATCCCGAAAAGGATAACAAAACAGAGGTGGTCACAGAAGACGATAATGACGAAGAAGAGGGCGAAGAGGAAGAAAATGATGAGGAGGAGGACGAAGAGGATGCAGATGTTGACGACGAAGAGATCGTAGTAAATACCAAGGATGGTAAAGAGGAGATTTTTGAAGTTCCAGAAGGCATGATTATTGACATGGAAAAGATTATGTCTGACTACAAAAATCAACAATACTTAAAAATAGATTCCTCTTGCACCATGCGTGATGTTAATCCTGTCTACTCACAGGAGGTATATATAGACAGACTGAAGCGTATGCCTACTGCAATGGAAATGCCATGGAACGATGTGGTGCAGAAGTTCATTGACAGATATAGTGGAAAACTCAGAAAATCTGTTAGTTATATGCTCGGTGCATCAAACTTCTATATGCCTATCTTTGAGCAGGCGTTAGAGGTGTATGGCTTGCCTATGGAGCTGAAGTATCTTCCTGTGATTGAATCTGCCTTGAATCCTAATGCAGTGAGCCGTGTTGGTGCTACGGGATTATGGCAGTTTATGGCACCTACAGGCAAGAGATATGGACTAAAACTGAATTCTATGATTGATGAGAGACGAGACCCTGTGAAGGCCTCTTATGCCGCTGCTCATTACCTCAGCGACCTTTATAATACGTTTGAGGACTGGAATTTAGTAATCGCAGCATACAACGCTGGCCCTGCTAACATACTCAAAGCTATACAGAGAGCAGGAGGCGAGAAAGACTATTGGCAGATTTACCCATACCTGCCAACGGAGACAAGAGGCTATGTGCCTGCGTTTATTGCCGCTAACTATATAATGAACTACTACTGCGAACATAACATCTGCCCTATGCTAACAACTTTGCCAGAGCAGACCGACACAATTATGTTGTACAGAAATGTTCATTTTGAACAGATTTCGCAAGTATTAGGCATCAGCATAGATGAATTACGGTCGTTGAATCCCCAATATAGACGTGATGTGGTAACAGGTTACTCTGAGCCAACAGACCTGCGTCTACCAATGGAATATGTATCAAAGTTTATAGCAAACGAAGATTCTATCTTTGCATATAAAATTGACCAACTGATGAAACGTGATATGGTGGAGGTCAATGATAACGCACCTGCATACGTTTCTACAAGAAAAAGTACTCATAATACCTCTACGAAAAGTACCAAAAAGAGTAATAATAAAGGAAAAAAGAAGTCACGCAAGAAGAAGAAGGAGTCTTCAAGCGTGAGCATCAAGTCTGGTGATACTTTGGAGAAAATAGCAAAAAAACACGGTACTACCGTGGCTAAACTGAAAAAGTTAAACCACATTTCAGGCAGCAACATCAGAGCTGGTAAGAAACTGAAAGTGAAGTAATGATGTATATAGTACACAGCAATTACGTCAATTTATTACGAACAAGAGATGTGAAAAGTATAGGTGCTTTATCATGAAGCACAAAATTTCGATGTCACTGCATAATACGGCACCTATATTTTTTACGTTAAAAGTGGTAACCAAGATTAGCAACCTGTATTTATGGGAGTACTGTTAAGAATGGAACACCATAAAAAGCTAAGCCTTAAACACTATAATACTAACTATGACAGAGGAAGAGATAATTCAAGCGTCATTCGATGATTTGCTGCAAAACTACTTGAACTCTAATCATCGAAAAAAAGTTGACGTCATTCAAAAAGCATATAATTTTGCATTACATGCCACACAGAATGTAAGGAGACCTTCTGGTGAACACTACATGAAGCACCCCATCGCTGTAGCTATGATAGCATCAAAAGAAATGGGGCTGGGCAGTACCTCTATATGTGCAGCGTTATTACATGATGTAATAGAAGAAAGCGACTACACTATTGAGGACATAAAAGTGTTGTTTGGTCCCAAGATAGCACAGATCGTAGAAGGGTTGACAAAGATAGCGGGTGGCATATTCGGAGACAAGGCTTCTGAACAAGCAGAGAATTTCAAAAAACTGCTTCTCACCATGAGTGAGGATATACGTGTTATCCTCATTAAAATTTGTGATCGTCTCGACAATATGAGACATCTTGAGGATCAACCACTACTGAAACAGGATAAAATATCTGGGGAAACATTATTTATATATGCGCCTCTTGCTAATAGACTGGGATTAAATCAGATTAAAACAGAGTTGGAAGATCTGTCTTTCAAGCATGAACACCCAGAGGAGTATGAGGCAATAGAGAAGAAACTAGCTTATACGCATGAACAGCGTGAGCATTTGTTTGACGACTTTACAAATCCGATAAAAGAAGTTCTTGACAAATTAGGTACCAAATATACTATTAAAGCAAGGGTGAAAAGCCCCTACTCTATTTGGAACAAAATGCAGAAAAAGCATGTCTCATTTGACGAGATATACGATATTTTAGCTGTGAGAATTGTCTTTACGCCAAACAAAAGAGAAGACGAAGTAAAAGAATGTTTTAATATTTACGTAGAACTGTGCAAACTATACCAATCACATCCAGACAGACTGCGTGACTGGTTGTCACATCCAAAGGCCAATGGTTATCAAGCCTTGCACGTTACACTAATGAGTAACCAAGGACGTTGGATAGAAGTTCAAATCCGTTCTGACAGAATGGATGAAATAGCAGAACAGGGATTCGCAGCCCATTGGAAATACAAAACTGATGCAGACCCTATGAAAACTGAAAGGGTTGCAGAAGATGAGCTGAATAGCTGGTTAAAGACCATCAAGGAGATTCTTGACGATCCACAGCCAGACGCAATGGATTTCCTTGATGCAATTAAGCTTAACCTGTTTGCTTCTGAAATATTCGTTTTCTCACCCAAGGGAGATATCATCACAATGCCCGCAGGGAGCACTGCGTTAGACTATGCCTTTCAAATACATACATTCCTTGGAACGCATTGTATAGGTGCGAAAGTGAACCATAAACTGGTTCCATTGTCACATAAGCTAAAGGGAGGCGATCAAGTTGAGGTTATTACCTCTAATTCTCAACATGTACAACCTGTATGGATAAATTTCGTAACAACAGCGAAAGCAAGAAACAAAATACAATCGCTATTAAGAAAGCAAGAAAGAGAACTTGTAAATGAAGGTACTGCTATTCTTACTGCTTGGCTAAAACAGAATGAGCTAACATTGACATCTTCTATATTAGACAAGTTAGCAGATTTTCACAAAGAGAAACAACAAGAGCAGTTACTATCCGCCATAGGCAAAGGTGAGATTAAGCTTGGCGAGAAAGATCTGGACGCAATATTCAGTAAGAAGGGTAAAGGAGTCGCTAAAACAACCAAACTGGATTGGCGTAAGTACATTCCTTTTGTGAAGGGAAAGAACGTAGACAAAAGTAAAAATAAAAAATACTTTGTCGTTGACAAAAACTTTAACACTGATCAAACTGTTGTCATAACAGAAGACAATATGTCGCGCTATAAATTCCCAACATGTTGCAAACCAATCCCTGGCGACCCGATAATAGCATATATTAATAACGACAACAAAATTGAGATTCATTCAAGGTTTTGTTCTGAGGCGACACGATTGAAATCCTCTTTTGGAGCAAGGATTCTGAATGCCAAATGGAATATGCGAGGAGACATGAATTTCCTCACCTCCATAGAAATGAAAGGATTTGATCGTAAAGGCATCATCAAAGATGTTACACTTATCGTTTCAGGAATCTTTGACGTTGACATACATAAACTGACAGTTATTACGGATGATGGTGTATTTAACGGAGAGATAGAATTATTAGTTAAGGACAGTACAAGCCTTGACACTATTATAAAAAAGCTGTCAACGGTAAATGGTATGCAGAGTGTACACAGACGATAGGTGGGAATGAGATAGATTATTCACCATAATAGCACAACAAAATAAATCAATAGATATAATGAAAAAAATATTCTTAATATTGACAACGCTTGTAATGTCAACACAGCTGTATGCTGAAGTCAAAACGAAGTCATGGGATAATCCTGATACTATTGTTGTTGCACGAGACGGGACTGGTGATTTTCGTAACATAGAAGAAGCCATAGATGTATGCCGCGCTTTCATGGAATATCATAAAGTTATATATATAAAAAACGGTATTTACAAGGAGAAGCTGATAATACCTTCTTTCCTAAAAAATATAGAACTATGTGGCGAGAGTAAGGAAAAAACCATTATAACGTATGATGACCACGCAAACATAACTTATGATTATTTACCTAATAATCATAAACTGGGAACATTCAGAACCTATACTCTAAAAGTGGAAGGTAATGACATTACGCTAAAGAATATAACCATAGAGAATAATGCGCCAAAGTTGGGACAAGCAGTAGCATTACATACAGAGGGAGACCGCATTAAAATTATTAATTGCCGCCTTTTGGGTAATCAAGATACAGTATACACTGGCGTAGAGAATACAAGACTATATTTCGAAGGTTGCTACATAGAAGGAACTGTAGACTTTATATTTGGTCCTTCTATAGCTTGGTTTGAAAACTGTATCATAGAAAGCAAGTCTGACGCTTATGTTACTGCTGCGTCAACACCTGCAAACCAACAATATGGATATGTATTCAACAATTGTAAACTCATTGCAGCATCTGGGGTAACAAAGTGTTATCTCGGACGTCCATGGAGACCGTATGCTTACACACTATTCATGAACTGTGAGCTTGGTAGTCATATTCGCCCCGAAGGATGGCACAACTGGAAGAATCCTGATAATGAAAAAACATCTCGATATATAGAATACAATAACCACGGTGATGGTGCTAATGTCAGTAACAGATGTGCATGGGCAAAAATATTAACAAAGAAAGAAGCAGCAAAAATCACACCAGAAACAGTATTCGCACAAACTACGAAATGGAATCCTAAGCAGTAATTATGAAAAGGAATATTATTATTATGTTGTTGGGTATCATAACATCAGCAACGACAATCGCTAAAATGCCACCTGTGCACGACCCTGTGATAGCCAAGGGGGAAGATGGGCGATATTATATGTTCTCTACTGGCATGGGGATTAACGTGATGTCTTCTAACAACCTTAATGATTGGAAAAAGGAACAACCTGTTTTTGATGTAATGACAGGTATACCACAATGGGCTAAGGACAGCGTGCCAGGATACAGAGGGCATACTTGGGCTCCCGACATAAGTTATCATAATGGAAAATGGCTTCTATATTATTCTTGTTCTACATTCGGCAAGAATAACAGTGTTATAGGTCTTGCTACCAACAACACGCTTGATCCCCAGTCTCCAAAATACAAGTGGAAAGACTGTGGAATGGTAATAAAATCACATAAACACAGGGATAATTGGAATGCAATAGATCCCAATCTATATGTAACAGATAATAATCAGCGCGTGTTAGTCTTTGGCTCTTTTTGGGATGGAATACAAATGATTAAATTAGACAGTGACTACAAGACACCAGTTTCCACCCCTAAAACTATTGCAAGAAGAATAAACAAACACTCAGCATTAACAGAAATAGACAAAGAAGATTATTTCACCATAGAAGGTAATGACACTATTGAGGCTGGCGATAATGCAATAGAAGCACCATTCATTGTTAAGCATAAAGGATTCTATTATCTGTTTGTGTCTTTTGACTACTGCTGTCGTGGACAAGCATCAACATACAAAACTGTTTATGGTAGGTCTAAAAACATAGAAGGGCCTTACTATGATAAAGAAGGTAAACCGATGTTAAAAGGTGGCGGTACATTACTTGCTGGTCCTGATGCGAATTACTTCGGTGTAGGGCACTGTGCTGTTTATCAATTTGGAAAGAAATGGTATTTCTTTTCTCACGTCTATGATAAGGCGAGAAATGGAGAGGCAAGACTGTATATAAAGGAGCTGCAATTTGACAAAAAAGGTTGGATAAAGCAATAACCTACATATTATCATAATTTATTAACAAAAAACTATCAAGAAAACATGGCACAAAGATTCATTCTTAATGAGGTTTCTTACTTTGGTGCAGGTGCACGTAAGGAACTTCCAGAAGTTCTCAATCGTATGGGACTTACAAAGGCTCTGGTATGTACAGACAAAGGGCTTATTAAGGTAGGAACAGCACAGAAGGTTACAGCTGTGCTTGACGAAGCTAACTTCCCTTACGAAATATATAGCGAGATTAAGCCAAATCCAACAGTTACCAATGTTAAACAAGGTGTTGCTGCCTTTGCTGCAGCGAAAGCTGATTGTATTATCGCAATAGGTGGTGGCTCATCTATGGATACAGCTAAAGGTATCGGTATTGTGACAAACAACCCAGAGTTTTCTGACATCGTCAGTCTCGAAGGTGTTGCTCCTACAAAAAAGAAGAGTGTGCCAATTATTGCACTTCCAACTACCGCAGGAACAGGTGCAGAGGTTACTATCAATTATGTAATTATTGACGAAGAACGTCAAGCCAAAATGGTGTGTGTAGACCCTAACGACATTCCTGCTGTAGCTATAGTTGATCCAGAATTGATGTATTCACTTCCAAAGGGTCTCACGGCAGCAACTGGCATGGACGCCTTGACTCACGCAATAGAGG
>CAKQDQ010000097.1 GCA_934229335.1 uncultured Prevotella sp. | reverse complement strand
ATGGTAAGTTCCCTACTCAGCACCACTTCTTCGGCTACGAGGGGCGTTACGCTGCTCCTTCTAACTTCGATGCAGACTACTGTTACTCACTTGGCTTCAACGCTTCTATGCTTATCGCTGCTGGTAAGACAGGCTATATGTCTTCAGTGAAGAATACTTCAAAGCCTGTTGACGAGTGGATAGCAGGTGGTATACCTATCACTATGATGATGAACATGGAGAAGCGTAACGGCGAAATGAAGCCAGTTATCCGCAAGGCTCTTGTTGAGCTTGACGGTAAACCATACAAGTACTTCGTTGCTCACCGCACAAAGTGGGCGCGTGAGACTGACTTTGTTTACCCTGGTCCTATACAGTACTTCGGTCCTACCGAGGTCTGCGACCAGCCAACAAAGACTCTTATGCTTGAGCATGAGTAATAACAGGATAATGACTGTAATTAAATAATACAACAGGAAGAAGGGGCTTCTGCTGCTCTCTAAAAGGAGAGCGGTGGTCCCCTCTTCTCTTTTATTGCAAGGCTTATAAAAGGTGACTATGAGGTATGGGCAGCTTCTTGTTATGAAGTAGCTGTATACAATAAGTTATGTCACATTATATCACATATTATACATACTTATGGGGATAAAGAATATTAGGAGAGTGTTAACTGTATGTACACTCCTCATGACTGTATCTGGCACATACGCTGACAACGAAGCTAAGATGCCAGTACTTAAAATAACAATAAGCGAGCCAATAAAGAAGGACATGGAATACGCTAACGGTACTATGCAACTGACCGATACCGATGGGAGCATAGTGGAACTGAAAGCAAAATTCAAGACTCGCGGAGCTACAGCGCAGCAGTATCTCATGAAACCATCACTGAACATGAAGCTGCGTACTGACGACTATGCAGAGAGTAACGACTCTTCTTTACTCGGACTACGCTCGTGTTCTAAATGGATTCTCGACGCAATGGCAATAGACCGCATCTGTATGCGCAACAGGGTTATAATGGATGTATGGAACGAATACTCACCGTTACCATACGCAACAGACTTTAATCAGCGCAGCGGAACAGTAGGAAAGTTTATTGAGATGTATATCAACGGGGCACACTACGGCATCTATTGCCTCAGTGACCACATCAACAGAAAGCTTCTTAATCTTAAGAAATACGACGAAAAGAAAGGTGTTGTGCGCGGAGTGCTATACAAAAGTGGCACCTCTGACATCGCAGACCAGAACAACAGAAACTTCACTGACGACTATACTGCCGCCACCATAAGCTGGCATAACGCATGGGAACTGAAGGAACCAGAGGATTATCCATGCATGGAAGCATGGCAACCACTGGTAGATTTATACGATAACGTGAAAAGCTACGACGAAATAAAAAAGTACTTCTATCTCGATAACCTTGTAGACTACCAGCTAATGATTATGGCTTTCTCCATTGCCGATAACTGGGGCAACAAGAACCGCTTTCTTTCCATACGCAATATACAGAAAGATATCAACGATGTTGACCCCACAGAGGCAGAAAGACGCAAGTTTATCATCTCGCCATGGGACCTCGATACCAGTCTCGGAGGAAGGTATGACGGAGCTTATTACAACGGCAACTACTCCACATGGGCAGTGTCTGACGTCGTAAAAAACGGTGGATTCTTCCCCTTCTCCACTTGTCAGGGACAGGCAGAGTATAAGAACCTGCTCAAGAACAGATGGCAAGAGCTGCGCAACGGCGCACTGTCTGAATCAGCAATCAACACAAGACTGGAAGCATATCGTGACCTTTTCATCAACAGCGGAGCATGGAAGAGAATGACAGACACCTTTGACGCGAAAAGCAGCAAACCATGTTACGTCAGCGATTTGGCTAAAGAAGTATCGCAAATAGAGTCATGGTACGCTGCACGTTGCGTGGAAATGGACAAGTACTTCGGAATAACCACACCGACAGGCATAGAAGAAGTTAACACCATTGACACCAACAAACAGCCAGATAACACTGTATACGATATGCAAGGAGTAGGTTATTCCACAATGCCCACAACGCACGGAGTATACATTCAAGGCGGAAA
Organism: uncultured Prevotella sp.; assembly: GCA_934229335.1. Lineage (GTDB taxonomy): Bacteria > Bacteroidota > Bacteroidia > Bacteroidales > Bacteroidaceae > Prevotella. The sequence goes on along the minus strand of CAKQDQ010000097.1, from coordinate 7,327 downwards.
GAAATTTGTAAAATAAGTACATCAGTAGCTGTTCAAAAACATTTTTTCCAATGACACCATCAAAAAAGAAATATAACCGACAACGTAAAGCAGGCAAACAGTCACGTTTCCCTGCTTGGTGTTGGTGGGCAGGAGGACTCGCTGTGGCAGCGATTTATGTCTTCGTGTTCTATTATTTCTTTGTAGGTCCAACAGGATTCCGATGGAGAGCCATTTATGGCGACGTGACATATCCCGAAGGTGAGGGGTTTGAAATACAGGGAATAGACATTAGTCACTATCAAGCCACAATAGATTGGGAGCTGCTTCGCAACGCGATGATACAGAAATCACCGGTGCGATTTGTATTTGTTAAGGCTACGGAAGGTGCCACAATGATTGACGAAAACTTTGAAGACAACTTTTATCAAGCCCGTGAATACGGCTTCATACGTGGGGCTTACCACTTCTTCAGCACTAAATCCACAGCACGAAAGCAAGCATATCATTTCCTTGACAAAGTGAAATTAGAACCTGGAGACCTTCCTCCCGTACTTGATGTGGAGCACAAAAACCCAGAGATGTCAGAGGAAGAGTTCCGCCAAGAGGTGCTGCTATGGTTGCATATTGTAGAAGACAAGTATCATGTCAAGCCTATAATATACACCTACTACAAGTTTAAGGAGAAGTATTTGTCTGACAATCGCTTCGACGGTTACCCCTACTGGATAGCCCACTACTATGTAGACAAGATGGAATATAAAGGTGAATGGAAATTTTGGCAACATACTGACGCTGGAAGATTGCCTGGAATAAAGGGCTATGTGGACTTCAACATATACAATGGTTCATACTATGACCTTAAACAACTGACCATTCCTGAACAGGAAGACGACGAGGACGAATAACGACTTATACATATTGACGCTGCTACTTCGTCTGAAAAGTACCGCTAACTCGTAAAAAAAATACAACTAACTCGTCTGAAAAATACAGCTACTTCGTTAAATAAAATACAGCGAACAAATCACATTAACAAACGAGCGACAAGGTAATTACCTTGCCGCTCGTTTTATTTTATAATTGTATTATGTTCAAGTCGCCTTTTCTTTACATAACGATTGCTACAAGCTAACATCATTTTAGCAATAAGCTAACATTGTTTTAGCAATAAGCTAACATTGTTTTAGCAACAAGCAATCATCTTTTTAATAGTAGGATTACTCCCACTCAATTGTCGAAGGTGGCTTTGAAGAGATGTCATAGCAAACGCGGTTGACTCCCTTAACCTTATTAATTATCTCGTTACTAACCTTCGCCATGAAGTCGTATGGAAGGTGAGCCCAGTCCGCTGTCATCGCATCCGTAGAAGTAACGGCACGCAGTGCTACTGGGTGTTCATAGGTACGCTCGTCTCCCATGACACCAACAGAGCGTACAGTAGACAGCAATACCGTTCCAGCCTGCCATATCTGGTCATAGAGACTAACCTCTATCTCACCGTTCTTCATATCCGCTGGCACACCAGCCGCAAGCACACGACGCGCCTCTTCGCCCGAAAGCTTAGTCTTATACTCACGTAATCCGCGTATATATATGTCGTCAGCGTCTTGCAATATGCGTACCTTCTCAGGAGTGATGTCACCAAGTATGCGCACTGCCAGTCCTGGTCCTGGGAACGGATGACGTGTGATAAGATGCTCAGGCATACCCATTGAACGACCTACACGGCGCACCTCGTCCTTAAACAACCACTTCAACGGCTCGCAAAGTTGCAAGTTCATCTCCTTAGGCAGACCACCTACGTTGTGGTGACTCTTAATAACCTTACCAGTAATGTTTAGCGACTCTATGCGATCTGGATAGATAGTACCCTGCGCAAGCCACTTAGCACCAGTCTGTTTCTTAGCCTCCGCATTGAAGACTTCAACGAAGTCGCGTCCAATAATCTTACGCTTCTGCTCAGGATCAGACACCCCCGCAAGGTCAGCAAAGAACTTTTCTGACGCGTCAACGCCGATAACGTTCAGTCCAAGACACTTATAGTCTTCCATAACGTCATGAAACTCGTTCTTGCGCAACATTCCATGGTCAACGAATATACACGTAAGGTTCTTGCCAATAGCCTTATTCAGCAACACAGCAGCGACACTTGAGTCGACGCCTCCAGACAAACCCAGAATCACTTTATCATCACCTAACTGTGCTTTCAGTTCCGCAACGGTAGTCTCAACGAATGAGTCTGCACTCCAATCCTGCTTAGATCCGCAGATGTCAACTACAAAGTTCTTCAACAGTTGAGTTCCCTGTAGTGAATGGAAGACCTCTGGGTGGAACTGAACAGCCCATACAGGCAGCTTAGTAGAAGCATAAGCGGCATACTTAACGTTGTCAGTAGAAGCAATGCACTTAAAGTCTTCTGGAATAGCCGTGATGGTATCGCCATGGCTCATCCACACTTGTGAGTTCTCAGTAAAGCCCTTAAACAACTCGTTTGCAGCGTCAAACTGCACGAGGTTGGCGCGACCATACTCGCGTGAGTCCGCCTTCTCCACTTTACCTCCCAGAGTATGAGAGATAAACTGTGCGCCATAGCAGATGCCCAGCACCGGTATTTTACCAATAAACTGGTTCAAATCCACCTTAAACGCCTCTGGGTCATGCACCGAATAAGGCGAACCACTGAGGATAACGCCTATTACTGATGGGTCATCCTTAGGGAACTTGTTGTACGGCATGATTTCACAGAACGTGTCAAGTTCTCTGACACGTCGGCCAATAAGCTGCGTTGTCTGTGAGCCGAAGTCAAGAATTATTATCTTTTGCATATCTTATGTTATATGTTTCCTATTATATTTGTAAACAAGAGTGATTTATGCCAGTAAGCGAGAGCTATGCGTTTGTACAGTCACCGTTAGTCTTTCGGCATTGCTAAAGTCCCTTCATGAAGTCTTCCGCTGCCGCCAATGTGTCTAATTTTCCCACGTCAAGCAACTTCAAATCGCTCTTTACGACTCCCTTGATGCCTACCTCCGCGCAATGATGCAGATAGAAGTCCATTATAGGGAAACGCTCTGGCCACTTCTCCATCAGTGCGAACAGCTTTGGTGAGAATGAGTGTATACCAGAGAAAGCGTACATACGTCCTGCGAAAGCCTCTGCTACTGCCTCCTTGTTGCCATTCATCGCCATGACACCTGGGTACGGACTCTTCACTTCGCCCGTAGCAATGTTGGTCCATCCCACCAACCTCATATCTTCGTTAAACAACAGATAGCGTTGTGTTTGCCTCCATGACACCAACAATGTAGCGTCGTTGCCTCGACTCTCATTATAGAACGTCTTGAGGTCGACATTGCTTATGATGTCTACATTGTGTATCAACACAGGAGCCTCAGCGTCACTAAACAGCTTTCTTGCTTTCTTTATGCCGCCTCCTGTCTCTAACAACGCTTCCGACTCGTCAGATACTGTTATGTTGAAATGGTAGTGTCCTTGCGCCAGACGTATGAAGTTCTTTATCTGTCCAGCATGATGATGCACGTTTACCACCACCTGTTGCGCTCCCGCTTGCTCCAGTCTGTCCATGACAAGCTGTATCAATGGCTTGTCGCCCACAGGCACCAGAGCCTTCGGTATAACATCTGTCAGTGGCTTCAATCGCGTACCTTTGCCTGCCGCAAATATCATTGCCTGCATAGATTCACCTCCCGTTACAACAATTAAGCTACTGGTTTATCGTCCTGTTCTGGTATGATGAGCTTGTAGCCCTTACCGTGTATATTGATAATCTCTATCTGGTCATCGTCGCGCAGGTGCTTACGCAGCTTCGTGATATACACGTCCATAGAGCGTGCGTTGAAGTAATTGTCGTCTATCCATATAGTCTTCAATGCGAAGTCACGCTGCAATATCTCGTTAGAGTGGCTGCAGAGCAGTGACAACAGCTCGTTCTCCTTCGTTGTAAGCTTAGTTTGCTTATCACCGATAGTAAGCAGTTGTTTCTGTGTATCAAAGAGGAACTTACCAATCTGATACTGCGTGCTCTCCTTAGTTTTCTTACCATGCACTCTGCGCAGAATGGCCTCTATACGGAACACGAGTTCTTCCATAGAGAAAGGCTTGGTGATATAGTCGTCAGCACCAATCTTAAAGCCCTCCAGGATATCCTCCTTCATCTGTCGTGCGGTGAGGAAGATAATAGGAATTTCCGAATTAGCCTGACGTATCTCTGTAGCGAGCTGGAAGCCATCTTTCTTTGGCATCATAACGTCAAGCACACAAATGTCGTACGAATTTTTCAGGAATGCGCGATAACCAGCCTCTCCGTCAGCGCATAAGTCTGTCTCAAAGCCTTTTGCCTGCAAGTATTCGCGAAGCAGCATACCCAAGTTTTCATCATCTTCACAAAGAAGGATTTTCAGGTTTTCTTCCATAATCTTTTTCTATTTTGTTTTGGGTTTATGGACATAGGTTTAAGTTTTTGTGGTATATGCTCTACACCTTCAAGACTCTTCCCACTCGTCCACAAACGACTTACTTAATTTTATTTCTCTTCTATCACTCCAATGGTGATAGTAAATGTAGTTCCCTTGCCATATTCTGACTCTACATGAATGGTGCCTTTGTGTAGGTCTATCACCTTTTTCACGTATGCCAGTCCTAAGCCGAAGCCCTTTACGTCATGGCGATTTCCTGTATGCACACGATAGAAGCGTTCAAATATCTTCTTCAGGTTTTCCTTTTTTATTCCGATACCCGTATCGCGTATAGACACGCTCACCTTTCCTGGTGCAGGGTTCCATGTGCGAATATAGATATTCAGTGGCTCATCGGGTTTACAATACTTTACAGCATTGTCAAGAAGGTTGAAGATAGCGTTGCTGAAATGCATCTCTTCTACGTACACTGCAGAGTCTACGGCTTCTACTTCTGTGTACACATGACCTCCCGTATGCTCTACTCTAAGCGTGAACGAATTGGCTATGCCCTCCAGGAGGTCGTTCAGGTCGAGCTCTTTCATTTTGAAGATAGACTTCTTTCTGTCGAACATTGACATCTGCAACACTTTCTCAACCAGGAATCGCAGTCGTTTACTCTCATCGTTAATAACACCCCCGAGGTGTGTTATCATCTGTTCGCTCTTCTTCACACTCTTGTCGTTCAGCATCTGCGAAGCGAGAGATATGCTTGATATTGGCGTCTTCAACTCATGCGTCATGTTGTTAATGAAGTCGTTTCTCATCTCCGAGAATCTCTTTTGGCGGAATATCACCACTATCGTAAAGATGAAAGTGATGAGCAATACCACCGTAAAGACGAACGCAGGTATCATGAAGTGTACGCTGGAGTATATGTACCCGTTTATGTCTGGAAAGTGAACCATCACCGTTCCCGATTTCGATACGGGGTCATTTCTAAACAATATCTGCGAGTAAGTTATCTCTTTACCCTCTTCATTGTAGTCAGGGCATCGATACACCTCTCTGCCGTCGCTTGTCTGCACCGTGAAATGGTATTGCAGGTCAATGCCATTGTTCAGCAGTTCGCTTCTTATGTCTTGGTCCAGCTGCTTGAAGTTAATACGATCTCGCAGTGGTTTCTCACTGGCAGTATACAGTATGCTATATATCACCTCGTCAAGCAGCGACCTTTGATATACATATCTGTTGCGCACTATCTGCTGCATACTTTTCTGCGCCTCCGACATGGCGTTTTTATCAGTCTTCACCAGCAGTCCCTTCTGCACCTTCTGCGGACTCAGCGAGATGGTGCGCAACTCGAATGACGAATATATCGTACCGTCGTCTCCAGCCACTGAATACTGATGTGACCGCTGTACAGCTCCGCCATAGTTGTTAGTCTTCGTTTCTGTGACGTTACTGAATGCCTTACGTTCCGTTTCGTTCACGTCTTTTTCAAGGAAACGCAACGTCTCATTTAATTCAAGGTTACGCGAAGCCTGATACAATGCTCTCGTCACTGATTCGTCAAACTGCTCGCGTTTCATCTTTGCCATCTCCTCAATGTAAGACACCTGTATCCAGAGCAGTCCTACAAATGATATTCCCATTATGATGGCAATAGCCCATATCGTTGATTTCTTCATCTTGTTCTCTAACGTTTCTGCGACAAAGTTACGATTAATTTTTCTATATACAATAAGGTTTAGGCGTTATTTTGCCTACTTTTACAACAATTAACCAAAGTCTTATAAGTTATTTCTTTATACATACATAAATAGAAATCTATAACATAATCAGACTATCAGATTTTGCCGTTAAAACGAAAGCACCCAAATCGCGATGCGATTTGGGTGCTTTCGTAGTGCGATTTGTATGCTTTCGCAGTGCGATAACGCCCAAATCGTAATGTAACATATTTTTCACCTTATGTCTGGCACTTTCTATGCGTCGAAGAAGCACATTCCGTTGGTATCTTTCGGACGCTCCACTCCTGGGTATTCGCACACAAACTCGCTTTGCAAGCGGTGCATATAACGACGTGACTCATATTTTGCCATAGGCAAATCGTGCAACAGGTAGTTGCCACACGTGGCAGGTGTGGTGCCTGGCACTACGTCGTCATAATCTATTACGTAACGGAACGCGCGTAGCATTAGTGTGCGTATCTCCTCGCATGGGTATTCGCCCTTCACTATGAGGTAGTTTCCTGTCAGGCATCCCATTGGTCCCCAATAGATGATGCGGTCTTTCCACTCCTCGTCATTGCGTAGATATGTAGCCACGAGATGCTCTATGGTGTGTATGGCTGACGGTGCCATCGCTGGCTCTTGGTTAGGAGCGGTCATGCGTATGTCGTATGTCGTTATTACATTGTCGCCTACTGCATCTTGGCGTGAGATGTAAATGCCGGGCTTCAGGTTTGTATGGTCCACGGCAAAGCTTGGTATTAAGTCCATTGCTGTATTTATTTTTATGGGTTGATATTTTAGGGATTATGTGCTTATGGGTGGTTCTATATATTACCACTCGTAAGATAAAACTGCTGTAACAAAGTAACGTTCTGTTATCTTTCTGCCTCTTTTCGGTTCAATGCGCAAGTTCTCTCTGTCGTTATGCACGTCATAACTACTTCACTCACTTACACTTTGACCTTGGAAATAGCCTCAAAATACAACAAAGCTAATTTATAGAACTTCCCTTACACTAACAGTTCGTGGTGCACATTCTTCATTGCGTTCCACAGGCTGTAGCGTGCCTCAGGGTTTATCTCTTCTAATTTACGAAACAGCTCTGTCATGGTGGCACGGTGCGTAACGGTCTCGTACGGGCACAACGCCTTTTGTTTCTCGAAGTGTAACAGCTGCGCCATCTCTTTTATGAGG
>CAKQDQ010000096.1 GCA_934229335.1 uncultured Prevotella sp. | reverse complement strand
AGTGTTGCATCTTTAGCTTTGGCGGCATTGTCTGATAAGAGCCTTCAAAGGTCTGGTTCATCAGCATAGTTATTATGATGTCGTCTTGATGATGCCCCAACGCTACCTTGTTAAAGTTATGCTCTGTAGCAAACGTGAACAACGTCTTGCGTCGGTTCCACGAGCACAGGAAGCATTTGGTCTTACGGCGGTCTGTCGACTCCTCGAAGGAGGTATGCAGCACGTGTAACGTTACTCCTAACTCTTCACAGTAACGCACAAGGTAAGAACGGTCGGTCTCATACGGTATGTTATCCATTATCACGTGTGCCGCCTCAACCTTTATTGACGGTTTGTAAAGTCGACTCTGGTGCGCCAACAGTCGCAGGAGCATCAGTGAGTCTTTACCGCCCGACAGTGCCACGAGTATGCGGTCGCCGTCTTCTATCAGTCCGTACTCTACGCACCCTTTATGAAACAGCTTTCTTACGCGGTATTCCTTCCTGCCCGTTTCTTTTTCGTTATCCTTACACATTTTCTTAAGTTCCTCTCTGCTATTCCGTAGTGGTGGTGCCTGTTGTCTCTGTAAATCCTCGCAACAGGTTCACATCTTTTTTTATTAAGAACTCTCTGCCGTCGGCTCCACGTGCCTTTACCTGTATATAATACACGCCTTGCTTAACGTCCTTGCCATGGAACTTGCCGTCCCAACCGTCGCCACGCACATCGTTCCACTCGTACATTTTCTGTCCCCAGCGGTTGTATATAGTGGCATGAAAGTCAACGATAGACTCAAACGTCTTTGGTTTGAAATAATCGTTTATGCCATCTCCATTAGGAGAGAAAGCGTTAGGGAATGTCAACACGCTCTCGCTTGCCATTATTGTCAGCGGTGTTACCTCTCCTCCATCGCGCCAATACTGGCTTCGATACTCTATAGGTTGGCTTCCCTCACGGGTAAAGACGGCATAGAGCGCAACGCTGTCTGTACCTGCCTGCGTGAAGGTTACCTGTGGTGACTCTTCGTAACGCACCATATAGGGTTCGTCAAGTGTGCCTCCCTCATGACAGAAACGCCACTCATACGTCATGTTCCAATCGTCAGCGTCGTGAACTTCAAAATGGAATGTTGCGTCAATAGGCGCAGAACCCTCAAAGTTTGTCACGCCTGTCTGCGTCTCTTCGCCACTATCAGTAGCGTCGAAGGTTACGCTGATATAAGGATAATCACCTGCAAAGACAGCACTGAGGCAGCAGAAAGCAAGTGATATGGTCAAAATCGTTTTGCGCATAAAAAATTTTATTTTTTGCAAAATTAATCATTTTATTTTGTATCTCTTCGCTTTTTCAAAAGAATTTTACTATTTTTGCATCTCAAATAAATGTTGATATAAGACTATGACAAAGAATTTCAGACTATTATTAATACTTGTCGCATTGTTTATCACCTGTGGCATCAAGGCGCAAGTGACTAAGACTGCTCTAAATGTTGGCATCATGCTGCCTCTACACAATGTAGACGGTGACGGGCGACGTATGGTTGAGTATTACCGTGGTATGCTGATGGCGGTGGAAAAGCTGAAACAGGAGGGTAACAATATTAATATACACGCATGGAATGTGCCTATCACTGACGACATACGCACCACGCTTCTCAAGGAGGGGGCAGCTGAATGTAACGTCATCTTCGGTCCACTATACTCTAAGCAGGTGGCTGATTTGGGCAATTTCTGTAAGGCGTACAACATCAAGATGGTTATACCATTCTCCATATCGGGCAACGATGTTGATAAGAACGCACAGATATATCAGGTGTATCAGTCGCAGGACGACGTCTATACCAGCACTATTCAGCACGTCATAGAACAGTTTGGCAACTGCAACCCTGTTATCATCGACTGCAACGACACTACGTCGCGCAAAGGACAGTTTACCTTTGCGCTACGCAAAATGCTGGAGAAAAAGAAGATTGCCTACAGCATCACCAACCTTAACTCGTCGGCTGATATGTTTGCCAAGGCGTTTTCGCTCACTAAGACGAATCTTGTCATTCTCAACACGGGTCGCTCTCCTGAACTGACAGCCGCCATGAACAAGCTCGACAACCTTGTGGAGAATAACAAGAATGTGGAGATTTCTCTCTTCGGATATACCGACTGGCTGATGTATGCTAAATATAACAAGGCTCGCTTCGCTAAGTTTAACACCTACATTCCTACTACCTTCTACTACAACGAAGCGTCTACCGTAACACAATCGCTTGCTGAACGTTACAAGGCTTTGTTCCACGAAGAGATGTCTTACGCCCTGCCCCACTTCGCTATTACTGGCTACGACCACGCCATGTACTTCTTAGGCAACCGCAGACAGTGGATACAAACACCGCTGAAGTTCGTGAAAACGGATAAGGGAGGATACAGAAACAAAGCGTTTATGTTCATACACTATAAAAACAACGGTGGCATCGAAGCCCTTAACTTCTAACTACAAGGCTGTAAGTGTATTCTATACTGACGCTAACTCCTCACTGAGTGACGGTCGGTAAGCCGTGAAAACACTTACAGCTAAAATTTTTCTGATGAAACATTTACTTTCTTTCTTCATATTTGCCGCGGTGATGCTTGCGCCATCGAGTGTCAAAGCGCAGGTTGGCGAATATCGCAACACGTTCAGTGTAGGCGCAAGCGGTGGCTATTTGCTTAACACTATTAACTTTACCCCTACTGTTCCGCAGAATATGCACGGCGGAATGTTGATAGGACTGATGGGCAGATATACCACGGAAAAGTATTTCTCTACGCTATGCGCACTGCAGGTGGAGCTGAATATGGCACAGGTGGGATGGAAACAGGACATCTCTAACATTGACGGAGGGGCTGTTACGAATCCTGAAACGGGCACTGTTGAGCAATACCAACGCGACATTACTTATCTGCAACTGCCTATCTTCGCACACCTTTCATGGGGAAAGGAGACGAAAGGTGTTAACGGTTTCGTGAACCTCGGACCTCAAGTGGGCTTCATGATTTCTGAAAATACGAAGAAAAATTACGACAAACCGTTCACTAAAGAGAACTATCCCGACGGCTTTACTAATGCCATCGGACGTGTATCGCAGGTGGAAGCGCAAGAAGAGATGCCTGTAGAGAACAAGCTCGACTTTGGTATAGCCTTCGGAGCGGGCATTGAACTGCACGTGAATAAGGTGGGACGCTTTGACCTGGAGGGACGTTTCTACTATGGATTGGGCAACATCTACGGTGACTCTAAGCGTGATTTCTTCGGCACATCTAACCATAACACTATATACATTAAGTTAGGTTATCTCTATGACTTATAAGGAAATGATTAACGTTTACGGCGCAAGGGTACACAACCTTAAGGATGTTGACGTGCAGATACCACGTAACAGCCTTACGGTGATTACGGGACTCTCTGGCTCTGGTAAGTCTTCGCTTGCTTTCGACACTATCTTTGCGGAGGGACAACGACGTTACATCGAGACGTTCTCGGCTTATGCAAGGAACTTTCTCGGAGGTATGGAACGTCCTGATGTTGACAAAATAACGGGCTTGTCACCTGTAATAAGCATAGAACAGAAGACTACTAACAAGAGTCCACGCTCTACTGTCGGCACTACTACTGAGGTTTATGACTATCTGCGACTGCTTTACGCTCGTGCTGCAACGGCATATAGCTACGTCACAGGCGAGAAGATGGTGAAGTATACGGAGGAACAGGTGGTGGAGATGATTATGAACTCTTACGCCAACAAGCGCATCTACATTCTCGCTCCATTGATAAGAAACCGTAAGGGACACTACCGCGAACTCTTTGAACAGCTACGTAAGAAGGGGTTTCTGTCTGTACGCGTTGACCAGGTGATACAGGAACTGGTGCCAGGAATGAGACTCGACCGCTACAAAAACCACAACATAGAGGTCATTGTTGATAAGCTTAAGGTCACACCACGCCCTGAAGGTACTAATGATGAAGCTGCCGCACGCAACGCGGAGCAAGAGGTGGAACGCCTAACGAAGAGCATTGGTGTGGCAATGAGGCAAGGCGACGGACTGATTATGATTCTTGATAAGGACACGGAGGAGGCTAAGTATTACTCTAAACGACTGATGTGCCCTACCACGGGTATGGCTTATAAAGACCCTGCACCTAACATCTTCTCGTTCAACTCGCCTGAAGGGGCCTGCCCTTACTGTAAAGGTTTGGGAGAAGTGCAGATAGACGACCCACTGGTAGTAGAGACTTTCGGGCTACAAACGAACGAGACGCCACAGGACAAGAAAGCTACCACGAAGAAGAAGAGACGGAATAGCGAGGAGGAGACGGAGGAGGAAGAGACCTCTATGGTGACTTGCCCTGCCTGCCATGGTGCCAGACTGAATCAGGAGGCATTGGCATACCGTCTGTGGGACAAGAATATCGCTGAGCTTGCCAATATGGATATTGACCAACTGTATGAGTGGTTGGAGCACGTTACGGAACATTTAGACAAGAGACAGGCTACTATAGCCAGCGAGATACTAAAGGAGATACGCACCAGACTGAAGTTTATGCTCGACGTCGGACTTGACTATCTCGCGTTAGGAAGGCAGTCTAAGTCGCTGTCGGGGGGCGAAAGCCAGCGCATACGCCTCGCTACACAGATCGGATCGCAGCTTGTTAATGTGCTGTATATTCTTGATGAACCGTCTATCGGACTGCACCAAAGGGACAACGAACGCCTCATCAACTCACTGAAGCAGCTACGCGACATCGGTAACACGGTGATTGTGGTAGAGCACGACAAGGACATGATGCTCAATGCTGACTACATTGTCGACGTCGGACCTATGGCAGGACGCAAAGGGGGCAACATCGTCTTTCAAGGAACACCGCAAGAGATGTTGAAACATGATACTATTACCGCCAACTATCTCAACGGAAAGCAGACTATAGCCCTACCAGAACACCGACGCAAGGGAACAGGCAAGAGCATCATTCTGCGCGGAGCACACGGCAATAATCTTAAAAACGTTACGGTAGAGTTTCCGCTCGGCAAACTGATTCTTGTGACGGGAGTCAGCGGTTCGGGTAAGTCTACGCTGATTAACGAGACGCTACAACCCATATTGTCTGGTCATTTCTATAACTCTCTCAAGCGACCTATGCCGTATGACAGTATTGAGGGTATTGACCTTATTGACAAAGTGGTCAACGTTGACCAGTCACCGATAGGCAGAACGCCACGCAGTAACCCCGCTACTTACACTGGCGTATTCTCTGACATTCGCACGCTATTCGTAGAACTGCCTGAGGCTAAGATACGTGGTTACAAGCCTGGACGCTTCTCTTTCAATGTTAAGGGTGGACGATGCGAGACGTGTGGGGGCAATGGATACAAGACCATTGAGATGAATTTCTTGCCAGACGTAATGGTACCGTGTGAGACATGCCACGGAAAGCGTTACAATAGAGAGACACTGGAGGTGAGATACAAGGGTAAGTCTATCTCTGATGTTCTTGACATGACTATCAATCAGGCTGTAGAGTTCTTCGAGTCTGTGCCTAACATCTTACGACGCATCAAAACATTGCAGGACGTTGGTTTAGGATATATTAAGTTAGGACAGCCCTCCACTACCCTCTCTGGTGGTGAGAGTCAACGCGTTAAGTTGGCAACGGAGCTGGCTAAACGCGACACAGGCAAGACGCTCTATATTCTTGATGAGCCAACTACGGGGCTGCACTTTGAGGACATACGCATCCTTATGAACATTTTGCAACGTCTGGTAGACAAGGGTAATACGGTAATAATTATTGAACACAACCTTGACGTGATAAAACTTGCCGACCATATCATCGACATGGGACCCGAAGGTGGACGCAAAGGCGGCAGGGTAATGGCTACTGGCACGCCTGAAGAGGTGGCTAAATGTAAGGACAGCGAGACTGCACGCTTCTTGAAAGCAGAACTACAAATAGGAAAACACTAATGCTTACAAATAAAAAAGTCCGTGAAACGCATTGGCGTTCCACGGACTTTTTGTTAGTCTTCTACAAATACCACACTACTTGCCAAACGCTTAGAAGCGTCATCTGACGCCAGTTCTCTGCGCTTACACTCTGCATGTAGAGCATAAAGGTAATAACTACGCTCTGAGCCCCAGCCCCTACAACGACTCTCGCGCTCTCTTATTTCACGCAACTCATCATCGCTGCACGCAGCAAAACGCTCTGCATACATCTTGATTCTTGACTGAGCATACTCGCTCACTACTAACTCTGACTTGTTTGAATTTGAATTCATAAAGATAAATATTTTAAGTTAATAATATTACTTACGCATCGTTTTACCACCGTGGCTATCTTCATGATTTAACTCGGTTGGTGTGCCAAACATTGGCAACTCTTGATGTTTACGGGTGCAAAGTTAGATATTTTTCTGCAATACTGCAATACTTTTGCCAAATATTTTTATTTTTTCTTAATTTTGTATGCGTCTTACGTAAGAAAATATCTTACGAAAAAGGAGGTATATCGACAAAAGGTGTTTACGACATTTCGTTTTAGGCTCCCCACTTTTTTGTTTTTATGCCGTTAACCTAAACACTGAATAACACTTAGCAATTCCAATTGAGGGCAATGGAAACTGGCAACGTTAGCCATAATGCCCTATGTCTAAGATTTTTGATAATAGTTCTACAGATAAACAATTCAAGAGAGTTCTTAAAGACGTCATTTCAGAAGATGGCGTAAAGCGCATAGACCTGTGCGTTGGCTACTTCAATCTACGCGGTTGGGACTTTATTTCTGATGAGGTTGACAATCTGGAAGGTGCGTATATTGACGAAGAAAGCGGCAGAACACTGCGCACCGCCCGACTGCTTATCGGCATGTACCGTGCTCCCGAAGACCTGATTAAACTGCAATACGGACGCTATATGCTTCCTGACGCTGACTACGTACAGAAGTGTAAGCGCAGAATTGCGGAAGATTTCCGTCGCCAACTGCTCATTGGTAAATGTACGACAAAGGACGAGGACACGCTGCGCACTCTCGCACGACAACTGCAAGAGAAGAAACTTTGCGTAAAACTGTACCTCAAGGAGCCTCTGCACGCTAAACTATATCTGGCTTATAACCCTAACAGTAACATTAAAAAGATTTTCGCTTACCTCGGTAGTAGCAACCTTACTTATAGCGGACTGATGGGCAATGGCGAACTGAACACGGAGGTAAACGACACCAACGACGATGAGTATCTGGCAGAATGGTTTAACGAACGCTGGGACGACCGTTTCTCTATAGACATCAGCGAGGAACTGATTGATATTATAAACAACAGTTGGGCGGCTAATAAAGAGATTCCTCCATATTATATTTACCTAAAGACGGCATACCTGTTAAGCCAAGATGCACGTTCTGGCATTGCCGAATACACTCTGCCCCCCATGTTCAAGAAAGACCTTTTTGAGTTTCAGGAGACTGCCGTTAAGATTGCAGCGCGACACCTTAACAATGATAAGCGTGGCGGAGCGATGATTGGCGACGTGGTAGGTCTGGGCAAGACTATCACCGCTTGCGCCATTGCTAAGGTCTTTGAACAACAGTTTTACGCCAGCACACTTATCATATGTCCTGCTAATCTTCAGGAGATGTGGCTGAAATACATTAAGAAATACGACCTAAAGGCGGACGTAACGTCCATGCAGAAGAAGATGGACGTAGAGAACATGAGGTATTATCGTCTTCTCATCATAGATGAAAGCCATAACCTTCGCAACTCTGAAGGCAGCCGTTACACTAACATCAAGGACCTTATTAATAAGATGGACTGTAAGGTTCTGCTGCTCACCGCTACACCTTACAATAAGGATTTTACTGACCTCAGCAACCAACTGCGCCTTTTTCTTGACCCTGACGCAGACCTTGGCATACGTCCTGAACGTGCTATTAAAGACGCGGGTGGCGAACATCAGTTTCAAAGAAAATACAGTAATGAGTCTATACGCAGTCTGCGTGCTTTCGAACACAGTGATAAAGCGGAAGACTGGCGCGACCTTATGAAACTGTTTCTCGTCAGACGCACACGCACTTTTATTAAGGAGAACTACGCAAAGACCGACCCTGAGAACGACAGAAAGTACTTACAGTTCAACAACGGACAGCGCAGTTACTTTCCTGAGCGACAGCCACGCGCACTGAAGTTCATTACTAAGAGTGGCGATCAGTACTCACGTCTATACAGTGAGGAGATGATAGAGACCATGAAGGAACTGAAACTGCCTCGCTACGGACTCTCAAAGTACATCGATGAGAAGAAGGCTGCCGATGCTGTTGGAGCAGAGTTGCAGTGCATAAAGAACCTGTCACGTGCTGGTCAGCGCATGATGGGATTCTGTATGAGTACGTTCTTTAAGCGTATTGACTCTTCTGGCTATTCGTTCCTGCTCACACTCTATCGCCACATACTGCGCAACATGGTGTTTATCTATGCCATAGACAATAAGCTGAAGTTGCCTATAAGCGATGAGAACGCCCTACCCGATGACTTAACAGAGGACGAAGACCAAAACCAAATACCAGGTATTGCCACCGAAGAGAACATACTGAAAGAAGAGAATGGCAACATCTTTGTCTCTACCGACCCTGCATTATATATGAAGGTAGCCAAAAACTATTACGAACTTATCTCGCAGAAAAGTGGCAATAACGTTAAACGCCTTGACTCTTCATACTTCAAACGCTCCCTTAAACAGCAACTAAAAAAGGACTGCGACATTCTCTTCAGCAGGATAAAGAAGTGCGGCACATGGCAAACCAAGGAAGACCAGAAGCTTAACAAATTAGAGATATTGCTCACTAAGGAGCACAAAGACGATAAAGTGCTTATATTCACACAATACAGCGACACCGCTAACTACATATACTCGCAGTTGAAGAAACGCGGTGTGAAGGCTGTTGGCTGCGTTACTGGCGACACAAAGAACCCTACCGACATCGTGGAACGTTTCTCACCAAGGAGCAATGGCACCGACATTAACGCCACAGACGAGCTGCGCATTATCGTTGCCACAGACGTATTGTCTGAAGGTCAGAACCTACAAGATGCTCATGTGATAGTGAACTACGACATGCCGTGGGCTATCATACGCCTCATTCAGCGTGCAGGACGTGTGGACCGCATTGGTCAAGAGGCAGAAAAGATACAGTGTTACTCCTTCTTCCCTGCCGAAGGTGTAGAGAAGATAATACGACTTCGCACCAGACTGAACGACCGTATCAACGAGAACGCTAACGTTGTGGGTAGCGATGAGATATTCTTTGAGGGTAATGCGCAGAACCTGCAAGACCTGTTTAATGAGAAAGCTGGCTCGCTTGACGATGACGATGATAGCGATGTGGACATGGCGTCATACGCTTACCAGATATGGAAGAACGCTACCGACGCTAACCCAAGCCTGAAGAATATTATCCCAGCTATACCAG
>CAKQDQ010000095.1 GCA_934229335.1 uncultured Prevotella sp. | reverse complement strand
AGGACTTGTATCCACCACGATATGGCTTTTTGGCGGCTTTACTTCAGCGTTTGCGTCAGGCTTTTCGGTTCAAGTAGCGCATAGGGTAGGGGCAAAAGATCTAAGGGGAGCGAGAAATGTGATACGCCAAGGCATATTGTCTGGTTTGTTATTTGCTTCCATGCTCATGGCGATAGGTTTTTCAATAGCACCATATTTACCACAATGGCTTGGAGCAGAAGGTGCAATATGGCATGACGCAACGGCATATTTCCGAATCTTTGTGTTAGGAATGCCGTTGATAGTGCTTAATAGCCTTGCGGCAGGCAGTCTGCGTTGTAGCGGAAACGTAAAGATACCGAGTATGCTGATGGTTATGATGTGTACGTTAGATGTCGTGTTTAACTACCTCTTCATATTCGTATTCAACATGGGAACAGTGGGAGCCGCCTATGGAACAATGGTAGCTTATATTGTTACAGCATCGGCAATGATGTATAACCTGATAGTGAAAGACAAGCTGTTAAGGTTCTCACTTGACGCCTCTGCCACACTGTTACCGAAACATTACGATGGAGGAGTGATACGAAGGTTTATCTATCCATACATTCCAAGGAAGAAAGTATTGAACACTGCGGGCAAGATAGGTGTGCCAATCAGTATGGAGCGAGGCATGATGTGTACCGCACAGATAGCCATAAGCTCAATCATCGCACCGTTAGGCAGTGTCGCTATAGCAGCAAACAGCTTCGCTATAAATGTAGAGAGCCTTTGTTATATGCCAGGACATGGTATCGCAGAAGCAGCTACAACGCTTGTTGGGCAGAGCAAAGGAGCCATGCGCAAAGACCTGATGCGTAGCTTTGCTTGGATATCCATGGCGTTAGGAATGAGCATAATGCTACTTATGGGCATCATAATGTGGTGTTTTGCACCAGAGATGATGGCGGTAATAACCCCCGACCGCTCCGTCATAACCCTTGGAGCAGAGGTGTTGAGGATAGAAGCTTGGGCAGAACCAGGCTTTGCGGCAGCAATAGTGGCGAACGCAATATTCGTTGGTTCTGGCAAGACACTATTGTCAAGCTTCATGAATCTCTTTAGCATTTGGGGAGTAAGAGTGACATTAACTTTGTTGTTAGCTCCAATAATGGGATTGAGAGGTGTATGGATAGCAATGGCAATAGAACTTGGTGTGAGAGGAACAATGTTCTTAATAAGGCTCTGTACGAAAGGATGGAGCGATAATTTACAACGGCAATAGGTATAGAAAAAATGGCAAAGACAATCATAAAAGATAAAGAATTTGGTGGTGAAAGACCCCTTTATGCTTCACATAATGTTAAGTTAGACAATGTAACGATTCACTTAGGCGAGTCGTCTATCAAGGAATCAAGCGACATAGAAGCAGTAAACTGTACCTTTGAAGGTAAATATGTATTCTGGGAAACATACGGATTTAACGTTCATGACAGTTATTTCGCAGAGAGTGCACGCTCAAGTTTGTGGTATTCCGCCGACTGTGTGATGACTAATTGCAAGGTAGACGCTCCCAAGATGTTCCGCAGAATGAAGGGAATAACAGTCAGTGACACAACCTTTAGCAATGGTCAGGAAACGTTTTGGGATTGTAGTGACATCACCTTACGCAATGTAGAGATACAGCAGTGCGACTATCTCTTCATGCACTGCAGCAACATACGTATAGACAACTATAAGCAAGATGGCAATTATAGCTTTCAGTATGCAAAGAATGTCGAGATACACGATGCTGTAATCAACTCCAAGGACGCTTTCTGGGAGTCAGAAAACGTAACGCTTGTAAATTGTGAAGTCAACGGAGAATATCTTGGTTGGTACGCACGCAACATGAAGTTGGTGAACTGTCACCTTACAGGCGAACAGCTATTGTGTTATGTTGATGGTTTGACATTAGAGAACTGTACGTTTGGTGACGATGCAAACCTGCTCTTTGAGTATTCTACCGTGAATGGAAATATAAAAGGTGACGTTGTCAGTGTAAAGAATCCCACAAGCGGCAACATAACCATAGAAGGGCAATGTGGTGAGCTTATTATTGATGATAACCAGAAGAAACCGGCAGATGCAGTAGTGACAGTGTTGCAGAAATAGCATGGTCGCTGCTCATAGATAGAAAAATCCCCCAACAATCATACATTACATGACTTACGACTTTGACAAGATAATCCAGCGATACGGCACAGATTGTTACAAATATGACACCATGCCTAATGCCGACACAATACCATTATGGGTAGCAGACATGGATTTTGAGACAGCACCCGTGATAATGCAGGCGCTACGTAAGCGTGTGCAGCATGGTTGTTTTGGCTATACCGCAGTGCCAGATAGTTTTTATAAGGCTACAATAGAGTGGTTTGCGCGTCGCCATGGGTTGCGAACCCAGAAAGAATGGTACATATATACCTCTGGTGTTGTGCCTGCTGTATCTGCAATAATAAAGGCCATGACCAAGTCAGGCGACAAAGTGTTAGTGCAGACACCAGTATATAACTGTTTCTTCTCAAGCATACGTAACAATGAGTGTATATGTGCGGAGAACGAGTTACGCTATGATTGCAGCGATGCATTATCCACTTATACTATTGACTTTGATGATTTTGAGCGTCAATGTGCTGACGAACGTGTAAAAGTATTCTTGCTCTGTAACCCTCATAACCCTGCAGGACGAGTATGGACACGTGAGGAATTACAGAAGATGGGAGAGATATGCAAGCTTCATAACGTCTTCGTTATAGCCGATGAGATACATTGTGAGTTTACCAATGACCGTAGATATACACCTTTCGCGTTGGCAAGCGACGCCCCGTGTGCTATGTGTGTGTCGCCAAGCAAGACGTTCAACATAGCGGGACTACAGATAGCCAATATCATAGTAAAAGATGCAGAGACAAGACAGCGCATAGATAAGGCAATAAACATTAACGAGGTGTGTGACGTTAACCCCTTTGGCGTGGTTGCGTTGCAAGCAGCATATACAGAAGAAGGCGAGGAATGGATGAATCAGATGAAGCAGTACATCTATTCAAACTATGATTATGCCACCCATTTCTTTGCCGAAGAACTGCCAGAGCTGCGTGTAACCAAGTTAGAAGGCACATACCTTATGTGGGTAGACATAAGCTCATTGCAGATGCCGAGCAATCGTTTTGCCGACATATTGCTAAGCGACTACAATGTATGTGTAAATGCAGGGTTACATTATGGCACAGCGGGAAGAAACTTCATACGCATTAATCTTGCAACGCAGAGAGCAAGATTGAGTGAAGGATTAAAGAGAATAAAACAAGCGATAGTAGATATTCGTAAATGAACTCACGCAAGACGATACAGTTATAAACGTCAGGACGTGGTGAGATAAAGCTCAAACCGTAAATATAAATACAACAAATACTATTCACGATGAAACCATTACAGCAATTAACCAGACCCAATATATGGTCGCTTGCTCCATATAGCAGTGCGCGTAGTGAATACAGCGGACGTGTGGCGCGCGTATTCCTTGATGCGAATGAAAATCCGTACAACGCGCCTTACAACAGGTATCCAGACCCATTACAGCATGAAGTAAAGGCGAAGTTGGCAAGAATAAAGCACATTCCCGAAGACTGTATGTTTCTTGGCAATGGTTCTGACGAGGCTATAGACCTTGTTTACAGATGTTTCTGCGAGCCAAAGCAGGACAATGTTGTAGCCATCTGCCCTACATACGGAATGTATGAAGTATGTGCAAATATCAATGACGTAGAGTATCGCAACGTGATGCTTGACGCCAAGTTCCAGTTTGACGCAGAAAAACTGTTGGCAGCGTGCGACGACAACACTAAAGTAATATGGTTGTGCACGCCAAACAATCCAACAGGAAACAACCTCAACCGTGACGAGGTCGTGAAAGTTCTTGAGCGTTTTCAGGGCATAGTAGTAGTAGATGAGGCTTATATAGACTTTTCACGTGAGGCTTCCATATCAAGACAGCTATATAAATACCCTAATCTCATAGTACTTCAGACCATGAGTAAGGCGTGGGGCTCAGCAGCAATACGTCTTGGAATGGCATTTGCGTCAAAAGAAATAATAGACATATTCAACAAGGTAAAATATCCATATAATGTAAACGACCTTACGCAAAAGCAGGCATTGCAGCGCCTTAACGACGTAACGGCAGTAGAACAGTGGGTTCGCCTGTTGCTGCAAGAGCGTGGAAGAGTAATGCTGGCACTGTCAGAGCTGAAACTATGTAAGCACATATATCCGTCAGATGCCAATTTTATACTTGTAAAGGTAGAGAATGCGCAGTACACGTATGATTATTTGGTAGACAAAGGCATCATAGTTCGTAACCGCACCCGTGTTCAGCTTTGTGGCGATTGCCTACGTATAACGATAGGAACAAAAGAAGAAAACAACGAGTTGCTTGGTGCATTACGCTTTATGTAGGGTGGTTCTATAAATTACCACCGTTAAGTAAGTATTCAAAATTATTTTTATAAACAAGTAAGTTAATGTTCTTGTATTATTGAGAATATTTAATACAGTCTCTTTTGGTCATCTGCTTCCCCTGTTTTTGGTCACAATGCTTGCATTAACCCCCGTTACCGGGGGACAGAAAACCTCTAACAGTGAAACCTGCTGCCTCAAAAATAGGCTATATTAAATATTAAAATAATTTTGAACACTTACTTAGATGATACTTTTATTAGTGTGATAACGTTTTGTTATCTTTCAGTCTCTTTTCTACTCAAAGTGTGTTTGAAATGTAACAAAGCTAACATATAGAACCATCATAATATGTGATACATAACATGAAAAAGGGAAGTTGAGTACACAACTTCCCTTTTTTCGATTTGTATTAATCAATAAGTTTTGTGTGAGGAAGTACCCTTCGGTATAGAGCGTGAGACACCATTTATAAAGTAGCTAAAACTTGCGCTCGTTGTGAAAGGTATTAAATCGTAGTGCAAAAGCATAGTTATCGTGCGATGATTTGGGTGCAATCGTCTTACGATTTGATAGCAATCGTAATGTTCATATTTCTAATCCCTTTTACCATGATAAGCTGTCTAACATTTCACCTCAGTCATGTGGTAGCCCAACCGCTTCAATTCTATTGCCATGCCCATGGTAAACATCAGTCTTATGCAGTCCAGATATGCCTTGAATGCTTCTGTGGTGCCAGCTTCGAGCGGCTCATGTCGTAGTATATTATATGTGCGATTAGCGCACTGACTTACAATCTTCTCGTTTTGCTCAGCCTCTTCCCCCGAAAGCTTCAGCACCTCCTCGGTGATGTAGTCGTCCATGTAGTCAAAGCCTTTAGCGTCGCGTAGATACGCATACACATTCTCCTTTTTTGAATACACCTCCCAGTTTTCGTCCCAGAACTTAGCCAACGCCATTCCAACGAACATTATCCAGCCAAGCGAGACAGTAGGGTAGTTATTGTATTCCCTAACGCCATCAGGTAGGTATGCTTTAGCTATGCTTTCCCATTTTTCCTCGATGTCGTTACATTCAGGCATACGCTCGTCAATCATTCCGCACTGTAAGAGGTATCTTTTTAGCTCTTCCTTAACCTTCTCTTTTGTAGTCATATTATATATGTAATGTTATATATTTTTATTTCAAGCCATAAGCAAGGGTTGCTTGCGGTATGTAAAAGAAAAAAAGACATCCTACGAAAAGTAAGATGCCTTCTTTCTGTGCCCAAAACCGGACTCGAACCGGTACGCCTTGCGGCATTGGTGTTTGAGACCAACGCGTCTACCAATTCCGCCATTTGGGCTGTTTGGATGGTAGCGTTGCTAAATTTGCGATGCAAAGGTACTGCTTTTTTTTGAACTATGCAAGAAAATTATGCATAAATTATGCTGTAGCAAGCTCTTTTTTCGTAAAAGTTTGAGTCCTTGTAGGCATTATCAGTTACTTCTACCACAAAATATCAGTATTCGCATTGTCTTCGTTGAAGATGGGTTTATCTGTTTCTTGCTGTTTTTTATAGAATCTGATGGCAGAGTCGTTCATCTTCGGATGCGTGGTCTTCAGCATTTTAATAATTTCGCCACCAGCCCAAATCACAGGACCATAGCCGTGGGCTGCCATAACGTGAACAGGGCGATAGGCGTAGAATGCGGGGTCGAAAGCCATACCTGTTCCTACACACGTTCCCTCTACCTGTCCTTTATTGTTTACCATAGTGCTGCATGCCTGCCATGCCAACAACGCTTGCGCTCCGTAAGCTTGGGCGTCTACCCATCCCTTGTTGATGGCATGAGCCATACAGTAGGTGTATATAGCAGTGCATGATGTCTCTAAGTACGTGTCAGGTCTGTCGAGCAGCTGGTGCCAGAAGCCTGTCTTGTCCTGCAATACAGATAGTCCCTCCAAGTGTTTCTTGAATAAAGTCAACACGTAGTCATATTGTTTCTTTACACCGTCAGCATTTTGGGCCGCGTCGAGGGCGTCAAGCACCTCACACATAGTGAGCAAAGCCCAACCGTTAGCGCGTCCCCAGTGGTAGGCAGGGTGAGGGTTCATGCTCTCTACCCAGCCGTGTCTGAACAGCTGTTTTTCCTCTACCCACATACGTTTCTTGAACAGTTCTATCTGCTTTATTGCGTCGTCAATGGCAGAGGCGTCGTTGTTTACTACGCCATACCATGCCATGCATGGCACACCCATATACATGTCGTCGAGCCACACCGTATTAGAGTGGGGGCGTAGGCGTGCGAAGATGCCGTCTTGCAGACGGTACTGCTTGTGGCGTACAAAGTTGATGTATCTGTTGGTAACGTCATTAAAAGTCATATTAGGCATCATCTGCTCCATTCTGAAGTATGCAGAAGCCATGGCACCGCAGTCATCGAGTGCTCCAGGATATAGCACCATACGCATTTGTTTATCGTATGTCTTATCCTTGTCAAGTGCTTTAGCCTCTTCTTTCGCTTGCTTTGCAATGAGCGAGAGGCGGTCGGTAGTGAAGCTGGTATACCTCTTGTCTCCAGTTGTCGCACCCGTGTTCAACATAGCAGCATACAGTACGCCAGCCTCGTACGACGTCAGCCTGAGGCTTCCTTGCATCAGTTTGTTGTCTTGAACCTTTGCTGGCATGGCATTTTCAAGAAAAGTCAGCACACGGTCGATGGTGTGTTTCACTTCCGTTTCAGTAGGAATGTTATACGGTGTTTGGTACTCTGGTTGCATGAGGTGCAATGGAGTGTTTTGGTCGTTTATCTCTTTCGTGTTCTGCGCTGTTGCGTTCAGAGTGCCAATGGTGAGCAATGCGTGCGCGATGATAACCTTGTAATAGTGCATATAGTGTTATTGTTTAGGACTACTTTTACATGGATATAATAAAAGGTTATTGAGACTGTGTGGGGCATAACCTGTAGTTTGTGCCACGTCCAGTTCCAATAACCTTCTCGTTAATATAGTTTCTTTATAATGTCTGCAAGTATTTTTCTGCCTCAAGTGCCGCCTTACAGCCAGAACCTGCCGCTACTATAGCCTGACGATAAGTAGGATCGCACACGTCACCAGCAGCGAACACACCAGGAATGTTAGTCTGTTGTGTTTGACCAACAGTCTTTATGTAGCCCATCTCGTCCATATCAATCTGTCCTTTGAACAGTTCCGTGGCGGGCTTATGACCTATAGCGAGGAAGAAGCCATCGATAGCTACGTCGTATCTCTCCTCGTCAGCTTCGCCTTTACGCTTCACGAGGTGCATACCCTCTACACCGTTTTCGCCATATAGCCCAATAGCGTTATGCTCAAAGAGAATCTCTATGTTCTCCGTTTCTTTAACCCTGCGCTGCATTATCTCCGAAGCGCGCAGATAGTTCTTACGTACCACGAGGTACACCTTCTTGCATAGCGAAGAGAGGTACAGTGCGTCTTCGCAGGCAGTATCGCCACCACCAACCACGGCGGTTACCTTTTTGCGGTAGAAGAACCCGTCGCAGGTAGCACAGGCAGATACTCCCATACCGTTATATTTCTTCTCATCGTCCAGACCGAGATACTTAGCCTTGGCACCAGTTGCTATTATTACTGCATCTGCGGTAACGACAGAGTCGTCGTCAAGGGTAAACGTGTAAGGCTTGTTAGAGAAGTCAGCTTTTACTATCTCCCCGTCCTTAATCTCTGTACCAAAGCGTTCTGCCTGCTGTTGCATCTCCATCATCATTTGGTTGGCGTCTACACCTTCTGGGTATCCTGGGAAATTCTCTACTATAGTAGTCTGCGTCAGTTGACCGCCAGTCTGTGGTCCGCAGTAGAGTACAGGTGAGAGGTTAGCTCTTCCTGCGTATATCGCAGCGGTATATCCTGCTGGTCCGCTACCTATTATGAGACATCGTGTGTGCATATAGCGTAAAGTTAAAGATTTGTATTATAGCATTTCCTCTATTTTCTTCTCTATTTCCTCAAAAGGCGTCTTCGCATCGTAGCGTGCTACCACCTTACCTATCTTGTTGATGAGGAACTTTGTGAAGTCTTCCGTTATCTCGCCAGGGAATTTAGATGTAAGATATTTGTATAGATTGTCGGCATCTTGACCGTTAACCTTTACCTTCTTGAAACGAGGAAACTCTGTGTTGTATGTGTCTTTGCAGAACTTGTGTACCATTTCGT
This sequence comes from uncultured Prevotella sp., assembly GCA_934229335.1. Taxonomy (GTDB): domain Bacteria; phylum Bacteroidota; class Bacteroidia; order Bacteroidales; family Bacteroidaceae; genus Prevotella. Next base: position 1,021 of record CAKQDQ010000095.1, on the reverse strand, counting down.
CAGTGCCCGGGCATGACTTAGTGGGCTGGTTTGAAGGGAAGTCAAGTACGGCAAATCCTTGAGAATGATATTTCTCGTATATATCTTCAAGCTCTTTATACTGTGATGTCTCTGGACTCTTGGTCGCAGTGTTGACAATTAAGACAACCTCATTGGCGTATCCCCTCAGAGGTACAGCGTTACCCTTACGGTCTTTGACAGTAATGTCGTAGATGGAATTCATTTTATTGTTTAAGATGTGTTTGATATTTTATGACTATTGTATTGCAAAAGTACAAATAAAAATCTGATTAGCCAAATGAATCGTGAGAAAAATGGCGTGGCGATATTGCTACTTCTGCCTTTTACGTAGTGGTGGGATAAGGGCTATTTTACTTTTCTATTTCTTCATAGTCAACAGACTCTGCGTCAGAAAAGTCAGGCTTTCCGCCTTTATTATACTTTGGTGTCATGTCTCTTGAGGCTTTTTTGTTGCATAGGTATGCCTTGATGCCGTTCACACATTCTATCGCTCCGTAGATAATCATGCACCAACCTATGAAGAATAGCGGTGACGACGCTATGACGGAAGGGAAGGCTACGGCTACGATTCCTGCGATAAGTAGTAGCGTTGGCATAATCCAATATCCGATATTGAGGCGTAACACGCGGCTGGTAGCAAACAGATTGGCATACTGCTGTATGGCTCCGATAATCAGTAATGCCGACAGTACGTATACCAAGAAGTCAACAAAAGTCTCTGGCATCAATGCTAACACAATACCTAAGAGCATACTTCCTACACCAGCTGCGGTTCCTAAGTACCAGCCTCGTGATGGTTTCTTTATTGTATATCCGCTACCTTCATTGGCAATGTCACTGTTGTTGATTTCGTCATAAATCTTGTTCTGTATTTTTTGGCTCGTATACGCCATGACGGTTGCTATGAGTCCAGAAATGAAGAACAGTACTCCGATGGTGATGGTAAGCCACTGTACCATCTCTTGGCGATATTTAATGAGCAATGCGCCCACTGTTATTG
>CAKQDQ010000094.1 GCA_934229335.1 uncultured Prevotella sp. | reverse complement strand
CAACGACCCCGAGATTACAAATCACGTGCTCTGGCCAACTGAGCTAAAGAGGCGGGTGGGCAAGCTACTTACATCGCACCGCTACAACCAAGTACCTTTGCTACGTTCCCGTCCTGGAGGATTCCGAGGGAGCTGGTCGTGCAAGACTTGCCCGTTTTGTTTTGCCTTTACAACATAACTTCTAAAAAGCTTGCTGTTTTAAAAGCGATGCAAAGGTACGCATTTTTATTTATTCTTTGGTCAAAAGAACTTAAAAATAACATCGGTTTAATGTTTTTTAAGAGTTACAGGGTTACAAAGTACCTATTTTCGGAATTAAATGCGTAACTTTGTAGCATGATTTCATTAGAAGAATACACTCAATTAAAAGCTTTCGCGAAACAGGACGGGCTCTTTATCGGACTGTTATGGATTGTCACGCTCGGCTGTTTCGTAGGAAGTATGTGGTCGCCCGAAGTACAGATAGGCTTCATAGCCGGAGTTATCACCACCCCATTTATAATGTATTTCCGCCTAAGAGAGTTCAGAAACAGGATTCTCGGTGGTTGCATTTCTTATGGCAAAGCGGTCATATTCTGCCTACTCACCATGACGTACGCATCGCTAATCCTTGCCGCTGCCACGTTAGTCTACTTCTACTTCATTGACAACGGCATGCTGATTACTACCCTTCAGAACAACATCGCCATTCCTGAGATACGCGAAATGTTCAAACAAATGGGCATGGACCCAAGCCTCTTAGAAGCACAGATTACAGAAATAGGAAAGCTAAGACCAATAGACTTTGCTTTCAGCATATTCTTTAACGGCATCGTTACCTCAGCTTTCCTCTCCGTGATTCTCGGTCTTGTAGGTATGAGAAGAAAATAGAATCACGCCTCTGATACCAACATGTTATCATCATTAAAAACTAATAAATCACAATGGACATATCAGTAGTAGTACCACTATACAACGAAGAAGAATCTATACCAGAGCTATACGCATGGATAAAGCGTGTGATGCAGGAACATAACTTCACCTATGAGGTGGTGTTTGTAAACGATGGCTCTACCGACCACTCGTGGGACATAATAGAGAAGCTGTCTAACGAGGACGCTCACGTACACGGCATCAAGTTCCGTCGCAATTATGGCAAATCGCCAGCACTATACTGTGGCTTCGAGAAAGTACAGGGTGATGTGGTTATAACAATGGACGCCGACCTTCAGGACTCACCAGACGAGATACCTGAACTATACCGCATGATTAAGGAAGATGGCTACGACCTCGTAAGCGGCTACAAACAGAACCGCTCACAGGGTGACCCTCTCTCTAAAACCATACCTACAAAGCTCTTCAATGCCACGGCAAGGAAGGTCAGTGGAATACACAACCTTCACGACTTCAACTGTGGTCTAAAGGCTTACCGCATTGAAGTGGTGAAAAATATTGAGGTATATGGCGAGATGCACCGCTATATGCCATACCTTGCCAAGAACGCTGGCTTCGATAAGATAGGCGAAAAGCCCGTTCACCATCAGGCACGTAAGTTCGGCAAATCTAAGTTTATGGGCTGGAACAGATTTGTTAATGGTTACCTCGACCTTATCACATTGTGGTTCCTTTCTACCTTTAGCCGAAAGCCTATGCACGTATTCGGCTTCTTAGGCTCGCTGATGTTCTTCATCGGTTTTGTCTCTGCCATCATCATAGGTGCCGACAAACTCATAGCTCTTAGTCAGGGTATACCACAACGTTTGGTAACAGACTCACCTTATTTCTATATCGCTCTGACCATGATGATAATAGGTACGCAACTGTTCCTCGCTGGTTTCGTAGCCGACCTCGTAAGCCGTTCATCACAAGGCAGGAATGACTATCAGATAGAAAAAACGGTGTAAACAACGAGAAATAAGTAACAACAAACACAACATAAGATGTTTAATTGGTTATCCCATAACAGACAGTGCCACGCTGTCACCGCCATGCTACTATGCTCCACGCTTATGGCTGGTTGCTCGTCAATAGACTGCAACATCAACGGTGGTGTGATGTGTCACTATATCATTCAGGATAAGGACGGTAACAACGCGCAACTGAACTACCCACTAACAGTAACCTTCCACCGACCATACGCTGATGAAGACACGGTTTACATCAATAGCCAAAGCAATGTATCGTCGTTAGACCTGCCCATGAGCTATAATGCCGATACGGACGAGATTGCTCTCACCATGACTATCGACAGCACACAAAGCATATCTGACGTTATGCGCATCAGCAAGACCAACATTCCACAGTTCGAATCTGTAGACTGTGCACCACGATACCACCACGAAATAGAGGGCACAAGCAGTACTCACAATTTCATTGACACCGTAATAGTCAACAATCCTAAAGTTAGCAACAATGCATCTGTCACGAACATATATATACGTCTGCGTAGCAGTAATGATTAGTATTCTGCTTCCGTCGCCCATTCATGCGCAGCAGAACAACTCTCTTGCACAGAATAGCACAGAGAAAGACAGTGTGGCACTGTTCAAAGGCATTGCCGTGTCATACGACCTCGCTGGTACCGTAATGCGACTGGTTGGCGACTACGGTCAGATAGAGGGCGCGGTGCGTTTTAACCTACGCGACAAGTACTTCCCTACAGCTGAGATTGGCTGGGGAACAGCAAGTCATGAGACTGACGCCGTAACAGGCATTGCCGCTAAGACTAACGCGCCTTACGGCAAATTAGGATGCGACATAAACATTGCCAAGAATAAACACGACGACTACCGAGTGCTGGTAGGAGCACGATACGGTTTCACAAACTTCAAACAAGAGATTAACGGTACCATCAATGTGCCGTACTGGGGTGGAACTACTGAATACGCTACCAACGAGAAGAGCATCTCATACCATTGGGCGGAGCTGGTATTCTCTGTCGACGCCAAACTCGTAGGACCTGTAAGGTTAGGCTGGAGCTTCCGCTATAAGCTGAAACTGTCGGGCAAAGAGAATGAGGGCGAAAAGATATGGTATGTGCCTGGATACGGACGAGACGGCGATAAACTTGGCGGAACTTTCAACATCAGTATAGAATTGGCAAAGAAAAATAAAAAGTCCAATAAATCATGAGCAGACAACGATATACACCTATACTCTTCCCTATTGTGATTCTCGCTATCGTAGCTATAGCATTATGGCTCAATAACGGGAAAGAAGTGACATACCAGCACGACTCTGGCTTCGTGTTCGGCACTACGTATAACATCACTTACGAGAGTGCCGACAATCACAAAACTGACATTGAGGCGGTATTGAAGGAGGTGGACAACTCGCTCTCTCCTTTCAACGACAGCTCTATCATCTCTGCTGTCAACCGTAACGAGAGTATCGACGTTAACGAAATGTTCATTGACGTCTACAATCTCGCAAGCTCTGTCAGCAAGACTACACAAGGCGCATTCGACATCACCGTTGCTCCACTGGTCAACGCATGGGGATTCGGATTCAAATCAGGCTGCGCACCTACATCAAAACAGATTGACAGCCTGATGCAAATCACAGGATTCAACAAGACAAAGCTTGTGGGCAAACGCATAACAAAAACCGACCCACGCATCATGCTCGATTGCAGTGCCATAGCTAAAGGCTACGGCGTAGACATGGTGGCTAAATACCTTGAAAAGCAAGGCATAGAGAACTTTATGGTTGAGATAGGAGGTGAAATCGTAGTAAAAGGGCATAACGACAGCGGAGAGGCATGGAAAATAGGAGTAACGAAACCTACTGACGACTCGCTTGCCGTGAACCAGGAGCTACAGACAATACTGACGCTGACCAATACTGCTATGGCTACATCGGGCAACTACCGCAACTTCTATTATAAAGGCGGTAGAAAATACGCCCACACCATAGACCCACATACTGGATACCCCGTGCAACACAACATTCTTTCTGCCACTGTCATTGCTAACAGTTGCGCTAAGGCTGACGCTTTCGCTACTGCCTTTATGGTGTTGGGACTGGACAAGGCGAAGAACATACTGGCAAAGGAAAAGGATATAAAGGCATACTTCATATACACCGACGCTAAAGGCAACAACGCAGTGTGGATGTCGCCTGAACTGAAGGATTACATCGCAAAATAGACATAACAACGGTAGCTAAGCAAAAGCTATCTAATCGTAACACGAAAGCTATCTAATCGTAATGCGAAAGCTATCTAATCGTAATGCGAAAGCTATCTAATCGTAATGCGAAAGCTATGTAATCACGAGGTACACAAAAATACATTGCCGAAACAATAGATGAGCACACCCGTGCGCTTATCATAACTTACAAACAATATGCAGCTTAACTACAAGAAGCTTTCAGAACTCCCACTGTTCCTCGGTCTCTCCGAAAAAGACATTAAGGAGATTACGAGGACCACTCGCTTTAACCTCAGGCACCACAAGAAAGGTAGTGTTATAGCGAACGAGGGCGAGGCTTGCACTGCGCTTATTTCCGTTGTAGAAGGCTGGATTGACATCGAAACGTATGCCGACAACCGCTCTTACCACCTTGCGGAACGCGTGCAGGCGGTGCAAATGCTTGAACCTGACAAACTGTTCGGATTGTCGCCCCACTACCTCTCAACCTGCAAGGCGCACACTACCTGTGAGTCTATCTGCATTTCAAAGGAACAACTGACGCAGTTGTTTGAGAAATACATCATCATTCGCATCAATTTCCTCAATATGATATGCCGACGGACGCAAATTATAGAGAGGCTCCCATGGCAACATAAGAAGAAAGATATATGCGAGCAAATAGTTACTTTCATTAAGAGCCGTGCCATCTACCCTGCTGGTCACAAAGAGCTGCACGTTAAGATGGCACAACTGGCGGAGGAACTGAACACAAGCAGACTGGAGATTTCTAACGCACTGAACGCACTGAACGCTGCCGACAAGATTATACTGCACCGCGGAGTGATTGAGATACCAGCATTACAGTTACTATAAGGGATAACATAACAACTAACGTTACACGTATCGAATAACACTGAATCGATAACGTTACATAAAATCAACACACACTATTATGAGCAATATAGAAGACAACAACAATCCGTTTTTCCATAAATATACTACTCCACACGAGACCGTACCGTTCGACAAAATTAAGTTTGAACACTATGAGCCTGCTTTCTTAGAGGGCATAAAGCGTTCTGATGAACATCTTGACAGGATTCTGAATAACCCAGAGCCTCCTACTTTTGATAATACTATCATCGACCCATTTGACGACGATGAGGAGTACTATGCTGTTCTCGACAAGGTGTCGGAGGTTTTCTTTAATCTTCTCTCTGCTGAAACTAACGACGAGATGGAAGCTCTGGCTCAGAAAATTCAGCCCCTCCTCACTAAACACCATAACGACGTGGTGCTTAACGAAAAATACTTTCAGCGCGTAAAAGCGGTATACGACAATCATCGCGAGCTTACTCCTGAGGAGGAGATGCTGCTTAACAATGTCTACGATGGCTTTGTACGCTCTGGTGCCCTACTCGACAAGGAGGGGAAGGAACGTCTGCGCAAGCTGAACGAAGAGATGAGTATGCTCTCTCTGAAGTTTTCTCAGAATCTTCTGAAGGAGAATAAGGACTTTACGCTGCATATTACCAACGAGCAGGACCTCGCAGGACTGCCTGACAGCCAGCGTAACGCTGCCTTAGCAGCAGCGAAGGAAAAGGGATTGGACGGCTGGCTGTTCACTCTCGACGCACCATCATACAGACCTTTCCTACAATATGCTGAAAACAGGGAACTGCGTAAGAAGATGTATATGGCGCGTAACACACAGTGTACACACGACAACGAGTCTAATAACCTTGAGATTTGCAAGAAACTTGTTAATCTGCGACGTGAATACGCGCAGCTGTTGGGATATGATACCTATGCCGACTTTGTTCTAAAGAAGCGTATGGCGTCAAATGTTGACAACGTATACAAACTACTCCACGACCTGATTGACGCATATAAGCCTACTGCTATTAACGAAAGGAAAGAGGTGGAGGATATGGCTAAACGCATGGAGGGGGCTGACTTTGAAATGCAGCCATGGGACACGGCGTATTATTCTCACAAGCTTCAGATGGAGAAGTATAATGTTGACTCGGAGATGGTGCGGCCGTATCTTGAACTATCAAAGGTTATCGACGGCGTATTCGGACTGGCTAACCGTCTATACGGAATAACATTCAAGGAGAATAAGGACATTCCTGTTTATCATCCCGATGTAAAAGCGTATGAGGTGTTTGATAAAGACGGTACATATCTCGCGGTATTCTACGCTGATTTCCACCCACGCAAGGGTAAACACGATGGTGCCTGGATGACGGAATATCAAGGACAGTTCATTGACCGCAAAGGCAAGAATGTGCGACCGCACGTCAGCGTTGTCATGAATCTTACAAAACCGACGGCTGATAAACCTGCATTGCTTACATTAGGCGAGGTAGAAACGTTCCTACATGAGTTCGGACACTCGTTGCACGGTATGTTTGCCAATACTCGTTTTGAGTCTCTTTCGGGTACTAACGTATGGTGGGACTTCGTGGAACTGCCCTCACAGTTCATGGAGAATTTCTCACTTGAAAGGGAGTTTCTATCTACATTTGCCTTCCATCACGAAACGGGCGAGCCTATGCCACAAGACCTTATCGACAGACTTATTAAGGGAAGGAACTATAACTGTGCATCTGCTTGTCTGGGACAGGTTAGCTACGGACTGCTCGATATGGCTTACTACACGCAGAAAAAGGAGTTTACGGCAGATATCATCCCATTTGAAAAGGAGGCATGGAAAGATGCTATCATCACACGTCAGCTACCTGACACTTGTATGACGGTGCAATTCTCTCACATCATGGCGGGCGGATATGCGGCTGGATACTATAGCTATAAGTGGGCTGAGGTGCTTGATGCAGATGCATTCGCTGTGTTTAAAAAGGAGGGAATCTTTAATCCCGCTACGGCACAGCGTTTCCGCGACTGCATATTGTCGAAGGGCGGAACAGAACATCCTATGACTCTATACAAACGATTTAAGGGTGCCGAACCAACTATCGACGCACTGTTGGAACGTAACGATATTATAAAGAAATAACTATGAGCGACAGTAAAAACGATAAACAGGTATTGCTGGACACACGATACCTGCGCATGGCAAGAATATGGGCTGAGAATAGCTACTGCAAACGACGCCAAGTGGGAGCTTTAGTGGTGAAGGACCACATGATTATCAGCGACGGATATAACGGCACACCAAGCGGATTCGAGAACATCTGCGAGGAGAATAACAAGACATTGCCATACGTACTGCACGCTGAAGCTAATGCTATCACAAAACTGGCACGAAGCAGTAACAACAGCGATGGGGCGACTCTATACGTAACTGCTGCCCCTTGCATAGAGTGTGCCAAACTAATAATACAGTCAGGGATCAAACGTGTCATCTATGGCGAGGAGTATAGACTTGCTGATGGATTGACATTGCTGAGACAGGCTGGAATAGAAGCAACTCATATACAGTTAGAAGATGAACAATAAGTCACGCTACATGCCGCTGATAATGGCGATATGCGTCGTTATCGGTATAATGATTGGTACTTTCTATGCCAATCATTTCTCTGGAAACAGACTTAACATTATTAACTCTGGCAGCAATCGATTAAATAACTTGCTACACATCATTGATGACCAGTACGTCGATACTGTCAACATCAATGACCTCGTAGAGAAGGCTATACCGCAGATTCTGGCAGAACTGGATCCACACTCTGTATACATCTCTGCCAAAGACGCACAAAGTGCAAGCGATAACCTAAAGGGATCGTTCTTCGGCGTGGGCATAGAGTTCACCATACGCCAGGACACTCTGCACGTGCAGAATGTCGTAACGGGTGGTCCTGCACAGAAAGCTGGTGTGCTTGCTGGCGACAAGATTGTCAGCATCGACGGAAAACCTTTTGTTGGTAAAATTGCTACTAACGAAGAGGCTATGCGACGTCTGAAAGGTCCTGATAAGTCAAAAGTAAAGATTGGCGTGCTACGTTATGGTAAAACGAAACCTGTAACGATAGAGATTACACGCGGAGAGGTGAAAACGAAGAGTGTTACCGCTACCTATATGCTTGACGATAACACGGGGTACATACACATTAAGAACTTCGGAGAGAACACGTATGCAGAGATGCTCGTCTCTCTTGCTGAACTATCGCAGTATGGTTTCAAAAACCTTGTTATCGACTTACGCGACAATACGGGTGGATACCTTGAGGCTGCGGTGCAGATGGCTAACGAGTTCCTGCCTGACAATCGACTGATTGTCTACACGGAAGGACGTAAGTCGAAACGCCAGGAATATAAAACTGATGGTAGAGGGTCCTACATTAATATGCCACTTGTTGTGCTTATAAACGAGAATTCTGCCTCTGCAAGCGAGATTTTTGCTGGTGCTATGCAGGATAATGACCGTGGAACGATTATCGGCAGAAGGTCATTCGGTAAGGGATTGGTACAACAACAGATTGGTTTCCCTGATGGTTCGCTGATACGTCTTACTGTGGCACGTTACTATACACCGTCTGGTCGTTGCATACAGAAGCCGTATAACAGTGGCGATAATGCTGACTATAACAACGATATTACATCACGTTACGAGCACGGAGAGTTCTTCTACGCGGATAGCATCAAGCACGTTGGACCTGCATTCCATACCGTTAGCGGCAGAACCGTATATGGTGGAGGGGGTATTACACCTGACATCTTCGTCGCAGAAGATACTACTGGTATTACTTCTTACTACCGTGCAGCAAGCGCAACTGGCTTGATTCTACAGTTCGCATACTCATATACTGACGTTAACAGACATAAGTTACAGGAGTATGACGATGAGAAAGGACTGTCTATGTACCTCACTAAGCAGGACATGGTTGACAAATTCGCTACATTCGCAAACTCTAACGGACTACAGCGACGCAACCTTATGATTAAAAAGTCACACCGTATGCTTGAGACTTACATTAACTCACGTGTGATATATAATATGCTTGATGAGCAGGCATGGCTGCAATACCTGAACGAAAGGGATAATACTATAAAGGCAGCTCTGGACTTTTTCAAAAACAAGGAAAAGAAAAAGGTGAAGAAATAGCTTCACTAATATGTTTCAAAAGGAGCTGTAAAAACGAAAAGAGCGCATACAACGCTCTTTTCTTACCTTGTAATATAATTACTCTGCTCACGTTACTTCACAGCAATTGACAAGCTGTTAAAGGTCAAAAACAAAGGTTCTACAAGCTAACAACATTGTTAAACTTGTAGAACCTTTATTTTTGACCTTATTCGTGAAGTCGTTTCTTTACATCTGTTACACACATTTAGCAATAGATTAACAAGTATATTGCACTTAAAGCTGGTGTAGCTGAGAGATTACTTCGTGCGGATTCGCGGCACCAAACACATAACTTCCAGATACCAGCACATCAACACCTGCCTGTACTAAGCGTGGAGCGGTCTCGCCTTGCACACCTCCATCGACCTCAATCAAAGCCTTTGAACCTGACTTCTCTATTAAATTGCGTAGGCGTTGCACTTTAACAATGGTGTTTTCAATGAATTTCTGTCCACCAAAACCAGGGTTAACGCTCATCAAAAGCACAAGGTCCACATCTGCTATAATGTCCTCTAAGCTACTGACAGGAGTGGAAGGATTAAGCG
>CAKQDQ010000093.1 GCA_934229335.1 uncultured Prevotella sp. | reverse complement strand
GGTCTGCACTTCACAAGGCAGATGATGAAGAGAATGGAGATTCACGGCATTAACACCGCCTTCATAACTATACACACGGGACTCGGTAACTTCAACCCTATAGAGGTGGAGGATCTCTCTAAGCACAAGATGGACTCGGAGGAGATGCACATCAACAAGGAGACTTGCGACCTCGTTAACAACACGAAGAAAGCGGGACACAGAGTTTGTGCCGTGGGAGCCAGTGTGATAAAGGCTACAGAGAGCAGCGTGGGCACTGACGGATTCCTTAAGGAGTTTGACGGATGGACTAACAAGTTCATCTTCCCTCCATACGACTTCGGACTGGCTGACTGTATGCTCGTAAACCTATACCACCCTCTGTCTACCATGCTGATGTCTACTTGTGCCTTCGGTGGCTTTGAAACTGTAATGGAGGCTTATCGCCAGGCTGTGAAGAACGGGTATATGTTCGGTTGCTTCGGTGACGTGATGCTGATAATGAATGATTAAAAACATATACAAATGAAGCACTGCCTATACCTCGCGTTAGGGACTAACCTCGGCGACAAGGAAGGAAATATCCATGAGGCTTACAACAGAATAGAGGATAAGGTGGGCAGAATAGTTAAACGCTCTTCATTCTATCGCTCTGAGCCATGGGGCTTTAAGTCTGACAATGAGTTTGTCAATACGGTGATATGTTGTGACACGGAGCTAACGCCTCACGAGGTATTGCACGCCACACAAACGATAGAAAGGGAGATGGGACGCACGATGAAATCAGAAAATGGTGTATATCATGACAGAATAATAGATATTGATATGCTCCTTTATGATGACATCACTATTGAAGAAGAGAATCTGCACATCCCACACCCATTGATGAAAGAACGTGACTTTGTCATGGTGCCACTGAAGGAGGTGCTTGACGAAGAAACTTATGCAAGAATATAACAGTATCAAGAGAATGAAAAAGATGCTTAACATAGTGGCGGTTCTGCTGTGTGCCATGTCTGTTGCTGCCGCTGCGAAGACGATTAACGTCACCGTTACTAACACTATGGCGAAGGAGCGTAAGGCTGTTCCGGTAGTATTGGAAGTTGATGACGATGTGCAATCAGCATTTGTAACCATCAATGGAAAGGAGATTCCATGTCAGTTGGACGACCTTGACGATGATGGTGAATATGAGGAGCTGGCTTTCCTCACTGATATGCAACCTAAAGAGAAACAGACTTTCAAGGTAGAGTTAAGCACAACGGGGGAACCACGCACTTACAACGCTGTGACATACGGTTACCTTGGCATTAGAGACCGTGACAAGTCGGCAAAGAAACTAAAGCACCAGCAGATTAAGTCGGTTACATTCCCTAAGGAAACGAATCCATATAACTATATCTTCCCTCACGGAGCTGTAATGGAAAACGATATGGTGGGCTTCCGCGTATACTGTGACTACCGCCAATCTATTGACTATTACGGTCACAAAGAGTTGAAAGCCGACATCGCTGAGACTGGATTCTATCCTACCAAGGAACAAGTAGCAGCTGGTTCGGGCGATGATGTGCTCTATACAGGCAGTACTTATGGCTGTGGAGCACTGCATGGCTGGGATGGAAAGAACGCTATTATGTTCCAAGATGTAAGGAACAGGACACAGACTGTTGTGACTGACGGTCCCGTAAGAACTATTCTTGACATCACAAACAAGGGCTGGGAGCCGGTGAAAGGCAAGAGACCTGTCGACATTACTACTCGTTATATTCTTTATGCTGGGCATAGAGACGTGGCTGTTGAGGTGGAGTTCTCACGTGACGTGGCTGACATTCCATTGTCTACAGGTATCGTTGATATTGTGGAAGGCTCAGAAGAGTTGACTGATAAGGCAGGACTGAGAGGCTGTTGGGGCACTGCTTGCGCTGGTAACAACCCGAAAGTATATGACATTCACACCGTAGGACTGGGCATTTACGTTCCTAAGAAATACTACAAAGGCGACAGTCACTTCACCGACGGTAAGGAGAGGTTGCCTAACCAAGCGTATGTACAGGTAGTAGGAACGAAAGACGATGACCTGAACTATTGGTTTGCCGCTACCTGTGACATGGAGACTTTTGGCTTTAAGGATAAGGAAGCATGGTTCAACTACCTTAAAGACTGGAAGGAAGAATTAGAAACTCCTGTCAAGGTGACCGTGAAATAATTAAGGAAATACTAACGACCAGCTTTTTATAACATCACCGTTATGAAGAGCTGGACTAATACTAATAACAATACTCTAAACAAAACAACAACTAATGGAAGCGGTATTCTCATACATTATCGGCCTTGGAGCCGCCGTGATGATGCCTATCATCTTCACCATTCTCGGTGTCTGCATCGGCATCAAGTTCTCAAAATCACTAAAAAGCGGTCTTTACGTAGGCGTAGGCTTCGTAGGACTCGGTGTTATTACGGGTCTGTTGACATCCAGTCTTGGTCCTGCACTGGCACAAGTAGTAGAGATATACGGTCTTGAACTTAACGTTTTCGATATGGGATGGCCTGCTGCCGCCTCCGTAGCTTATAACACAACAGTAGGTGCTTTCATTATACCTGTATGTCTTGGCGTAAACCTCCTGTTGCTGCTTGCAGGCTGCACACGCACTGTAAACATCGACCTTTGGAACTATTGGCACTTTGCCTTCATCGGAGCCGTAGTATATTTCCTCACAGGCAACAACATTGCATGGGGCTTCTTCGCTGCTATAATCTGCTACATCATAACACTTGTCATGGCAGATTTGACGGCAAAGAAATTCCAGAAGTTCTATGACGGTATGGAAGGTATATCTATTCCGCAGCCTTTCTGTCAAGGATTCACACCATTTGCCATCATAATTGGCAAGTTGCTGGACAAGATTCCAGGCTTCGACAAACTGAATATCGACGCTGAAGGCATGAAGAAGAAGTTTGGACTCTTCGGCGAACCTCTCTTCCTCGGTGTTATAATAGGTATCATTATCGGCTGTCTGGCTTGCAAAGACTCTAACGAACTGGTAGCGAACATTCCTGCTACACTTGGTCTTGGCATTAAGATGGGTGCGGTAATGGAACTCATACCACGTATCACAAGCCTCTTTATAGAAGGTCTGAAACCTATCTCTGAGGCTACACGCGAACTCATTGCCAAGAAGTTTGGCGAGGACAAGGAGTTCTATATCGGTATGTCTCCAGCACTGGTGATAGGACACCCTACCACACTTATCGTTAGTTTGCTGCTCATTCCTGTAACACTTGTATTGGCAGTAGTACTCCCAGGCAACCAGTTCCTGCCTTTGGCATCACTCGCTGGTATGTTCTATGTATTCGTTATGGTGCTGCCTTACACCAACGGTAACGTCGTAAAGTCATTCATTGTTGGTCTGGTAGTAATGGCAATAGGTCTCTATTTCGTTACGCTCATGGCTGAAAACTTTACCTTAGCGGCACAAGAAGTATCAGCAGCACACCCTGACGATAAGGCAGTACAGGTGCCAGAAGGCTTCAGCGCAGGATCACTTGACTTCGCATCATCACCACTTGCCTTCATAATATACGCAGGAATGAAGTACTTGCAGTATATAGGCGCGGCAGTACTCACCATTCTTACCATCGCTCTCGTAGCATGGAACAGAGTACGTATCAACAAGAAAAACTAATATTTAACACTAACATAAGAGATGAAGAAACTTATAGCTATCGCTGCTTTTGCTGCTACCGCAATGGGAATGTCAGCACAACAGAATGTAACTTTTAGGACTGCATGTCACCCTGACGACGTAAAGCACTACGACACAAAGACACTTCGTGACCGTTTCGTAATGGAAAAGGTTATGGTGGCAGACGAGATAAACCTTACTTACTCACAGTACGACCGCTTTATCTTTGGTGGTGCAATGCCTGTTAACAAGGACCTTAAACTGGAAAACTTTACTGGTCTCGGTCTTTCTGTTGACAAAACCATCAAGGAGCCATACTTCCTCTACAACCGCGAGATGGGTATCATCAACTGCGGACAGGGCACTGGCTCAGTAATCGTTGACGGTAAGGAGTACGTCCTCGGTCCTAAGGAGGCACTTTACATTGGTCGTGGACACTTGGACAAGGATAAAGACGTTAACAAAGAGGTGGTATTCCGCTCTAAGGACAGCCAGAAGCCAGCCAAGTTCTACATCAACTCAGCTACAGCTCATAAGCATTACAAGACTCAATGGGTAACTCTCGATGGACGTAAAGGCTCTCTCAAGGCTGCTATCTGGGGTCCTGTAGGCACAAAAGAAGAGGCTAACGGACGCACTATATACAAACTTATCGTTCGTGACGCCCTGCAAGAAGGACCTTGTCAGTTACAGATGGGCTTGACACAGCTTGAGCCAGGTGCTGTTTGGAACACCATGCCACCTCACACACACGGTCGTCGCATTGAGGCGTACTATTACTTCAACCTGCCTGAGGGACAGACTATCTCTCACGTAATGGGCGAACCACAAGAGACTCGCAATGTATGGCTGCACAACGAGCAAGCTATCATGTCACCAGAGTGGTCTATACACGCAGCTTGCGGTACATATTACTACACCTTCATCTGGGGTATGGCAGGAGAAAACCTTGAGTATAACGACAAGGATGTAATACCTGTAATCGACATTAAGTAAGAAATTAGAGACTGCCTTACGTAAAGTTAACATCATAATAAGAACATGATGCTGACGTAATATATTCCAAAGCAGTCTGCAGAAATCGAAATAACCGGCGATATTTCATACCATTATTTCATAAAGAATCGTGGTGGCTGACAACACAAATCAGCCACCACAAACTGATAACCAACCCCCAATAACCCACAAACAGCCCAGTGAAGACCTCAGACTTTATACGCAAATTGGCGTGCAAATCCCTATGGCTAAACCTCGTGGCTATGGCGGCAGTCATTGTATTATTGATATTAGGCACCAATGTGGCAATGAATATATACACACATCATGGTGAATCCATTGAGGTGCCTGACGTCAAGAAGCACTCTTATGAGGCGTCATTAAAGGTTCTTGAAGACTTAGGCTTTGAAGTTGTTATTAATGATACCGGTTACGTTAAGAATCTTCCGCCTGGCACTATACTTGACCAACTGCCGCTTCCAGGTACAAGAGTGAAGAGCGGACGCATTATTTACCTTACTATTAATGCGACAGACTCGCCCACCCTCGTGCTGCCTGACATCATAGACAACTGCTCTTTGCGTGAAGCTATGGCACGTCTTACCGCATTAGGCTTCAAACTCGGTCCCCCACAGGAAGTACCTGGCGAAAAAGACTGGGTGTACGGCATACTCGTTAACGGCAAGAACGTGTCAGCTGGCGATAGAATCTCTATCGAGAGCAAACTCATTATACAAACAGGTAACGGGCAACGAGATGCCGCCGACTCTGTATACATGATGGACCGACACTACGATTACGAAGAAAACGAGACGTACGAGGGTAACGAGGGTAGCACCGAACAAACACAGTCTGGTGACAATGACGACGATTTCGAAATCGTAGAGTAATGTTACCACACGGCAAAACAATGCCATTTACATGAAAGAAGAATACGACATAGATGACATCACCGAGTTGGAACTTGACGAGGAGAACACTGAGACATCTGAAGGCAATGCCCTTTACGAGCACTTCAGATGCGAAGTGGACCCTGGTCAAGTTCCTATTCGTATAGATAAGTACCTCTTTGAGAGGATGCAACACTCGTCTCGCAACCGCATTCAGGCGGCTGCCGAGGCAGGATACATACACGTTAACGACCGCCCCGTAAAGTCAAACTACAAGGTTAGACCTGGCGACGTCATCACGCTCATGCTGCATCAGCCCAAGCACGACACTACTATCTACCCCGAAGACATACCGCTCAACATTGTTTACGAAGACGATGTACTGATGGTTATCAACAAACCCGCGGGCATGGTGGTGCATCCTGGTGCAGGAAACTTCCACGGCACACTCATCAACGCCGTGGCTTGGCACATGAAAGACGTGCCCGACTTTGACCCTAACTCCCCCGAAGTAGGACTCGTTCACCGCATAGACAAGGACACAAGCGGCCTGCTTGTGGTGGCAAAGACACCCGACGCTAAGTCTAACCTCGGCAAACAGTTCTTCCATCACCACACACACCGCTCCTACAACTGCCTCGTCTGGGGACACTTCACAGAAGACAGCGGACGCATAGAGGGCAACATCACACGCGACCCTAAAGACCGTCTGCGCATGACCGTAGCTCCCCCCGACTCTGGTATCGGCAAACCTGCGGTGACCCACTGGCGTGTACTTGAGAAATACGGCTACGTAACCCTCGTAGAATGTATCCTCGAGACAGGCAGAACCCACCAGATTCGTGCCCACATGAAGCACATAGGGCACCCACTCTTCGGTGATGAACGATATGGAGGCATGGAGATACTGCGCGGACAGCGTTCGTCTTCCTACAAGGCGTTCATACAAAACTGCTTCAATCTCTGTCCACGACAGGCACTCCACGCTCGCACCCTCGGCTTCGTTCACCCCGTAACGGGCAAACAAATGGACTTCACCAGCGAATGGCCAGAGGACTTTGCTGCATTGATAGACAAATGGAGAAAACTAACACAAAATACAAACATACAATAAAGAGTACTATGAAACGTACAATAGCAGTAATCTGCGGTGGCGACTCATCGGAGCATGACGTCTCACTGCGTTCTGGAGCAGGCATCTACTCATTCTTCAACAAAGACAACTACGACGTCTTCATCGTTGACATCAAAGGACTGGACTGGCACGTCAACCTCCCCGACGGCACCACATCGCCCATCGACCGCAACGACTTCTCATTCCTTATGAACGGAGAGAAGAAGACTTTTGACTACGCATACATCACCATTCACGGCACACCAGGCGAGAACGGCAGGCTGCAAGGCTACTTCGACCTTATGCGCATACCCTACTCTACCAGCGGAGTGCTCGTCGAAGCTATGACGTTCGACAAGTTCGTGCTCAACAACTACCTGCGTCAGTTCGGCGTCAGCGTAGCCGACAGCATCCTTGTTCGTCGTGGCGAAGAGAAGAACATCACCGACCAGAGCATCAAAGACACCGTGGGTTACCCATGTTTCGTTAAGCCTGCGGCAGACGGTTCCAGCTTCGGGGTGAGTAAGGTTAAGACATACGCAGACCTCGCTCCTGCCCTCGACAAAGCGTTTCATGAGAGCGACACCGTGATGATAGAAGGCTTCCTCGACGGAACGGAGATTTCACAGGGTGTATATAAGACCAAGAACAAGAGCGTAGTGCTCCCTGCTACCGAGGTGGTGACAAGCAACGAGTTCTTCGACTACGACGCTAAGTACAACGGACAGGTACAGGAGATAACCCCTGCACGCCTCTCTGCTGATACTGCCGAGCGTGTGGCAAAGATCACATCTGCCATCTACGACATTCTACACGCCAACGGTATAATACGTATCGACTACATAATCAGTAAGCAGGCCGACGGCAACGACAAGATTAATATGCTCGAAATTAACACCACTCCGGGCATGACCGCCACCTCTTTCATTCCTCAACAGGCTCGCGCCGCAGGACTGGACATGGGCGATATTCTTGCAGACATTGTAGAAAACCAGTTTTAAGGCATTTAGTTGCTTAGTGGATTAGTTGTTTAGTAGATTGGTCTATTGGTGGTTTGGTATATTGCTTCTCAAACCACACAACAATCAAACCACCCAACAACCAAACTACCCAACAACCAAACCACCCAACAACCCAGCCACTAAACAACTAAACAACCCAACCATCAATCCATGACCCTACACGATTTTGACGAGATACGCCCTTTCTCCGACGAAGAGATGCGTGGCGCCTTCAACAGCCTTCTTAACGACCGACAGTTCAATCACCTCATGAAAGCCGTGGCACCATGGCTTCCCCGTGGTCTGCGCAACGGTCTGCTGCGACTCCTTTACTGCGGAGTAAAATCCTCACAAGACTTTCAGGTGCGTTTCATGAAGCCCATAGTCAACTTCATCATCCGCACACGTGCCAATGGTCTAACCTTTGGTTACGCCAAGGAACTGTCAAAGCACGGACGTTACATCTTTCTCTCTAACCACCGCGACATAGTGCTCGACTCCGCCTTCCTCGACGTTCTGCTCTTCAACAACAAGTTCGACCGCACCGTAGAGATAGGCATCGGCGACAACCTGCTCATCTATCCGTGGATAAAGACACTGGTAAAGCTGAACAAGTCGTTCACCGTACGCCGCGGACTTACCACCCACGAGATGATGCGCTCCTCAGTAATGATGAGCCAGTACATACACTTCGCCGTCAACGAGAAGCAGGAGAACATCTGGATAGCCCAGCGTGAGGGACGCGCCAAGGACTCCGACGACCGCACACAAGACTCTGTGCTCAAGATGTTCTGCCTCGGAGCACCCGACGAACTCGTTAAAGGAGAGGGCATAACGCAAGGAGCTGCCGTAATAAACGCGCTACGCCACCTACACATAGTGCCCCTAACCATATCCTACGAGTACGACCCCTGCGACTACCTCAAGGCTGAGGAGTTTCAGTTCAAGCGCGACGTTAAGGGCTGGAAGAAGTCGAAACAAGACGACCTCAACAACATGAAGACGGGCATCCTTGGCAAGAAAGGACACGTACACTACGAGGCGGCACCCTGCATAGACGCATGGCTCGACACCCTCGACACCTCTTTGCCCAAGAAAGAAATCTTCCGCTTAGTGGCAGAGCACATAGACCGCGAGATACACTCACGCTACCGTCTCTACCCCTGCAACTGGATTGCCATGGACGAGCTGGACGGTACCGACAACTCTGACAAGTACACCAACAAGGACAAGCAGACATTCGAAAAGTATCTGCAAGGGCAGATGGCAAAGATAAAGGTGCCCAACCCCGACAACGCCTTCCTGCGTGAGCGTATGCTGACCATGTACGCCAACCCTACACGCAACTATCTCGCCGCTACCCAGACTCATACCCATTAACACTATGTTAAGAAACATACTCCCCATGACCATCATGGCAGGCACAATCGCCATCATCTCGGCTTGTGAGCACGACGCTTACGAGACGGGTGATGGCGATTTGTCGTATATGCACGCTGACTATGCCGACTTCACCATCAGCAATCGCACCGTGACATCTGCCGTTACTGACAATGACACCTCGCTGCCACTCCCCTCCTCGCTCACCGTCAGCACCGAACTACCTGCCGACACCATGCTGCGTCGCCTTGTCCTATACAACCAGAAGGACGCCTCTACACCAATAGAGATACTGCGCCTCACTCCCGTCAGCGTCGTCACCCCCCACTCTCCCAATGAGGAAGGCACCCAGCGCACCGACCCCGTGAAACTGACTGCCGCATGGCTCTCGCCCAACAAGCGATACCTAAACCTACAGTTAGGCGTCATGACGGGCAACAACACCGCCCCCCATGCCATGCAAGAACTACGCATAGTCTGCGACTCCACACACACCGAGGGCAAGGGAGCCTCATTCCTCTCCCTGAGGTACAACAACGCCAACACGCCAGAATACTACACCCAGGACGTATACCTCAGCATACCATGCCGCGACATCACCACCTCTGACGGAAAGCAAGTCGACACCATCAGCATTACTGTCAACACCTATTCAGGAAGAATAACGAAGAACATCATAAACGAAGAATGAAGAATATAGAATGAAGAATATATATTACACATAGCAAGCCATACAACTAAGTGACGGTAAAAAAATAACTTGGTACAATTTAACGAGATAAATAATATCTAAGATAAAGTTGTCTTGCCATATCTT
>CAKQDQ010000092.1 GCA_934229335.1 uncultured Prevotella sp. | reverse complement strand
AGAACACCCTTAACCTCAAGGCACTGTATAAGGACATCAAGAAGCGCACCAGTCGTGTGCCAATGCAGTTGACTGCTGTATGGACCTGCAACGACATCTTTGGCGTAAAGGGTCTGAAGTTTGATGGCTTTGCCGACTTCTGGTGGGAGAACCACGACTGCTACAACGATGACGGTACGGCAGAGCAACGCCACACCATCTTCATCACAGAGCCACAGCTGTGGTATAACGTGGGCAGACACATTGGTGTAGACAACCTCAGCCTCGGTACTGAGATTGAGCTCAGCAACAACTTCGGCTCTACGCCAGGCTTCAAGTGCCGTCCATGCCTCGGTGCAAAGTGGGACTTTTAGTAATATTGAAAAAAATGACTTACGCAGTTTTACCTCTGATTGCTGAGATATTTGGGGAATATGAAGATGATTACCCTCCCCCCGCCAAACGGGAGAGAAGCGAAAGCGGAGGGGGGCGATGCGAGCATCGTGACTGATGAATAGCGACAACATAGCCAGCAAGATGAGATAAAAACCGCGTAAGAAGACATTACTCTAACAATATAAAAATTGAATAAGTTATTTTTTTTTATATTACTTAGTTAACTCGTAACGCATTATTAACTGTGAATTATGAATTACCACGACCCCATGGGGCAAGCCATTCATGACTATCATCATCATGGCACCGCGGCACGTCTGCGTGTCTTCTCCCCTCAATTTGAAGAAGACGAGATACCTGTCAGCACACTCTTCCGCACGTTTGCGGAGATGCCCCCAATAGAACAAGAAGCTCTGACTCTGGCGCAGGGCAGCATACTCGACGTTGGGGCAGGAGCTGGCTGCCATTCCCTCGCCCTACAAGAGATGCACAAAGACGTTACCGCCATAGACCTCTCTTCTCTGTCTGTTGACGTGATGAGGGAACGAGGAGTACAGAAAGCCACTGCCACCAACTTCTACGACGCGCAAGGCACCTACGACACCATTCTCATGCTGATGAATGGTTCGGGCATCATTGGTACCATAGACAATATGTCACGCTTCTTCGCCAAGGCAAGGCTGCTTCTCTCTCAGCAAGGCTGCATACTGATGGACTCTACCGATATACGTTATGTGTTTGAGAACGAGGACGGCTCTCTCGACATTGACCTTGCCAGCGGATACTACGGAGAGTTGGTATACAGTATGCAATACAAGGACATAAAGGGCAGCTCATTCCCGTGGCTATACATCGACTTTCCCTTATTGAAGCACTACGCCGCTCAACAAGGCTTCACTGCCGAACTGCTGAGGGAAGACGAGTACAACTACCTCGCAAGGCTAAGGTAATTTGTTGTTCATAATGCATAATGCATAATGTATAATGAATAATCTTTGATGCAACATATAAGAGATGGGGTGCAACAATTACCGCCATTACAAGATTAAGCTAAAGACTACGAATTATACATTATTAATTAAACAAAATCGCCCGTGGCGACGCATAGGCGCACAACCAAGCCTCCCTGCGAGTAGGACAACTTGCGCCACGGGACGAATAAAAACCTTCTTCTCCCCCACTCTATACCATTATGTATAAAGAGGGAACATGTAACCCTTTGCACTTTTTAAAAGAAGCGAAGGGTTACATTTTTATATATAAATACATAATAAGGGTAAAGGCAAGCTAAGCCAACAATAATGTAAACCATATTATAAACACTAAAAGACGAAAAACTATGAAGAAGGTATTTCACAACTTTGCAAGTAGGGTAACCATCCTGCTGATGATGCTCTGCACACTTACTGTTATCTCATGTGGTGACGATGACGATGCTCCGCAATATGGCGGCGGCGGTGGCAGCAGTTACAACAACCACAGCAGCCTTATAGGCTACTGGTTAGGTATAGAGCATGACCAAGAGATGATTAAGACATGGACTACAAACGGGGAGATTGACTGGAACACAAGAAGCGACCTGTGGTCTACCGTCTCTTATCGCTTCATTGACGACAACACCGTAGAAGTGTTTTGGGCTGTTACGTACAATTACTCACGCTCTGACGCTTTGTATACTGGCTATTACGGGTCGCACACATACAGCATCTGTAAGGGTAGTACCATAGGAACATACGCTTATGTCGCAGACGTCTCCAAGTTCGTCATAGAAGACGGTACTACTGGCAAGATTTTCGCTGGTTACATTAAAAAGGACGGAGTTAACATCAAATACAAGAAGATTATGTAAGTCATCTGGCTGATACTGAAAATAACGACAATAGAGACAACGAGGGGCAATTTCCTTTTGCTATGACACTGCAACGTCACTACGCGAAGGCTTATTGTCTCTCGTTGTCTCTTTTGTCGTTAATATTGCCAAGTAGCGGTAAAAAAAATTGACCTGTACAGTTGCACATGACTGTTATATGCATCAAGAAATGATATTAAAGGTAGCAGGTGGCAATAGTTCGACCACATAAAGGGGCACCCACTACAATGCGCCAGCCTGTTTCCTGTATGATGAATTATGAATTCGACTCATGACATATCCACGTAACAAATATAAACAAAACGAACGTTTTTTTCTATTTTTAGCAAACAAATGCAAATTGAGGTATATGTTTCACTTAACTAATGTAAAAATAAGCGGACGTTCACGTTACATTTTTTGCATTTTCGTCAATTTACATCAATAGAACTACCTTTGTATCAGAGTTAAAAAATACTCACTTTTTCAGTCATGCAAAGCAATGCTAAATATCAACAAGTGTGTTTTTCTTTTTCTCTGTTACACGAAATATTATTTTGGTGGATATTTAGCCCATTTGCCTTTCCTGCTTTCTCAGATGTGAATCTCAGAGACCGAGGAAAGGCATTTTTTTTGTCGGCTTGGCATAGCTATCTTATCGCATCGCGATTGCTGCTTTTTCATGTCACGATATGGGTGTTATTGCTGCATGAAAAGACTGCTATTATATAAGAAATGAAGAATGTAAAATGTAGAATGAAGAATGAGAGTTACTTCTTTGTCGTTGACTTCTGTTAATTTGTGGTTTCCTTTGGCGTAGAAACAACTATGCACAAGGTAATTAACGTCCATCAAAGGCGACTCTCATTCTTCATTCTACATTTTACATTCTTCACTTCTCTTCGCTCTCATTCTTCATTTCAGAAACTCACACTCTTTACGCTTCCGTCAGCCAACGTCACGGTAACAGATGTGTTGTCTGCTGCTATCTTAACGCTCTTCACGGCTGTTAGTTCCTTCTTCGTAAAGTCCTTGTTGCCTTTCTTCCAGAGCATCAGCGTCACCATCACGTTCTCCTTCTGTACCGACTTCTCACATTGTATCAGCGCACAAGCGTCGCTTACGGGGTGTAGCCCTGTGGTGCGTGTCACCATCGTCTTGTCCCAACCAGCGAGGGGTACCATGGCGAGAGAGTAGCTGCCATTGCATATCACGCTGACGTTGCCCTCCTTGCCCATTTTCTTCTCTGTTATGGCAGTAGTGCCTATCTGCGGCAGCGCGTAGTGTCCAAGGCGTATGGTGGTAGGCGATGGCACCGTGACGCGGTCTATGCGTAGCACTCCGTTAGGCAGTGGTATGTCGGCAAGGCTGTATTTCACGTTGGCATCGGTCTCTAACACTGCTGTGCGGCGGTATATGCCGTCCTTAAAGTCCTTAAAGTCGTACAGACGCAGCACCTCCCACTGCTTCTTGGCGTTGAGGGTGGCGTAGTTCATGGACACCTCTCCGTTGGTTCCGTCTGCCATCCATGGGAACTCTGTGTGGTAAGCCAACTTGTTATAGTTCTCTGAGCTACGAAACTTCTGCCAGTCTTTGGCTACCGTTTCGTGGCACCATGAGCGCATCTCGGCTCCGCCCACGTTAGGATAGTCGGTGATAAGGAGGTTGGTGGCAGGCTGAAACTTGTTGTATACGTTGCCTTTCTTCAGCTCCTTCTCCCACGGTCCGTTGTTCTCTTTGGCGGTCCAGAATGGGTTGTCCTTAGGCAACAGCAGGGCGAGGAACGCCTTTCCGCACCAGTACACACTGCCACGACAGCTGTATATCTGCACGGCAGGGGCAAATGGTCCGTAGAAACCGAGCGACGGTACGTTGTCTTGCAGGAAGTTAGGGTTCTGAAGGAACTGCAGGAGTGTTGAAGACGCTATGCGACGCATCCAGCCGTAGTTGATGTTGGCGTCGTGTTGATAGCCTAAGAGGGCGAGTGGCACGATGGCTCCGAAACGGTAGGTGATGCTTCGTCCCCACATATTCATCTTACCATCGGCACTGAACATATAGGGGTAGTTGTCTGCCATGTCCCTCTGGTTCTTCATAAACTGCTTGGCATAGTCTGGGTAGAAGTGCCCATAGGTCTGCGCCCAGATAGGTCCGTACATCTGAAACGCCCACATACTGTAGTAGTCATAGGCTGGATCGTCGTTGTACCATCCCTCTCCACGGTAACGGGCGAGTATCTTCTTCAGCAGGTCGTCTAAGTGCTTGTCGTTTACCTGATAGCCTTGCTCCTTGAAGAAGCTCATCACGAAGACGTTGAAGAACATCCAGTTAGAGCCTATGGTAGGGCCGTTGCCGTAACTGAGCATCATTGATGCTACAGCGTCTTTCTGCTCTTTGGTGAGTGGGTCCCACAATATGTTCTTCGCTGTGCCGAGTGATATGGCGAGGGCACCAAACTCTACGAGTATCTGACTTGGTCCGCCAGTGCGGTGCTTGATGTAACTCGGGCTCTTAGGGTCGGTGAGGTTGAGCAACTGGTGGCGATAGTAGTCGGCTACCTTTATGCCTCCTAACGTCAGGTCTGGGTTCTCCTTCAGCAGCGGTGCCGCAATGAAGAGCGTGCGGCACAGTCCCTCTAACTTTGCCGTTGGCACCTGTCCCTCGTCGCGTGGATAGGTCTTCTCGAGCTGCTTGGGGAAGTACATGGGGTCGTCTATATCTTTTATATAGGTGAACGCACCGTCGAGAAGATACGTGGCAGCGTCTATCCATGCCTGACGGTCCATGCCCGTCAGCGGACTCTGCTTGTAGTTGGGGTGAGGGATAGTGAATGTCTGCGGAACGGAACGTACCGGTTTGGGTGTAGCCGTCTGCGCTTGCGCCAATGATATCGCTGCCAATATAGCTGCAACGGTGAGGCATAGCACTTTGAATATGCTTTTCATTATTGATAACGTTTAGATAAGTAGATTTGTGTGTTTTATTAATAATACTGCAAAATTACAAAAAAAAACGTTTGTGGCAAAACCTATAATGGCTTTTTTACCACAAACGCTTTACGTTATTTGTATTGACGACATTGTTATGTCGACAAGTTTACTACATTACTTACTTTTCTTCTATTTTCTCAAGGCGGTTCTCTATGTTTCTACCAAGTGTGAGGTATGCTACAGGAGCTGCCACGAAGATAGACGACAGTGTGCCGAATACTACACCGAGAATCATTGCGAATGAGAATGAACGAATGCTATCACCACCGAAGATGAATATCATCAGGAGCACGATGAGTGTTGAGAACGACGTGTTGATGGTACGTGTCAACGTCTGGTTGATAGAATTGTTGAAGTTTGTCTGCAAATCACGCTTTGGATGCAGTTTGAGGTTCTCACGGATACGGTCGAATACTACCACCTTATCGTTGATAGAGTAACCTATAACGGTAAGGATAGCACCGATGAAGGTCTGGTCTATCTCAAGAGACATTGGCAGCCAACCCCAGCAGAGTGAGTAGATACCGAGCACGATGAGTGTATCAACTGCCAACGCAACGGTTGAACCTACTGAGAAGGCTACGTTGCGGAAACGCACCATGATGTAGAGGAAGATGGCTACAAGGGCTATGAGCACACTGTAGATAGCACCGTACGTGATGTCCTTAGCCACTGATGGACCTACCTTTGTTGATGAGATGATAGAGCCTCCTGTGCGGATGTCTGGGTTCTTAAATGCCTGTACGTCCTTCTGATTTACAAGACCGTCCTTCTTCAGAGCATTGTAAAGCAGGGTCTCTGCCTCGTCGTCTACGTTAGGGTCGTTGCTCTCTATCTTGTAGTTGGTAGAGATACGTATGGTCTTGTTGTCGGTACCAAGCGCAATGGCTGTAGATGTGGTACCCTCTGGGAATGCCTTTGCAAGTACTGTACGTACTTCCTCTGGCTGTACTGGCTTCTCGAAGGCTACTACGTAGTTACGACCACCTGTGAAGTCGATGCTCTTTGACAGACCGCGAACTACGAAGCTGGCGATGAATACTATCACGAGCACTACGATAATGCTGAACGTCTTCTTATACATTGACATGAACTTGAAGTCAGTGTTTCTGAGAAGGTTGCGCGAGAAGCGCGTGGTGAAGTTCTGGTTCATCCACTTGTCCTTGTTCAGACGGTTCTCGTAAACGATACGTGTGAGGAATACCGCTGTGAAGAATGAGCATACGATACCTATGATCAGGGTCGTCGCGAAGCCACGGATAGGTCCTGTACCGAATACGTAGAGTATGATACCTGTTATGATTGAGGTCAAGTTTGAGTCGAAGATGGCAGAGAAGGCATTGCTGTAACCTGCCGCAAGTGCCTGCTTAATGCCCAGTCCGCTACGCTGTTCCTCCTTGATACGCTCGTAGATAAGCACGTTGGCATCCACCGCCGTACCGAGTGAGAGCACCATACCTGCGATACCTGACATCGTAAGGGCTGCCTGGAAAGAGGTAAGGATACCAAGTGTGAAGAACATGTTAACCAACAGGGCGAGGTTAGCCATCATACCCGGAATGAGGTCGTACATCATTACCATATATATCATAAGGAGTACGAAGGCGATACCGAATGAGATGATACCCTGCTGTATTGACTGTGCACCCAGTGTAGGACCTACTACCTCTTCCTGTACGATGCGTGCTGGAGCTGGCATACGTCCTGATACAAGGGTGTTAGCGAGGTCTTTGGTGTCGGCAATGGTGAAGTTACCAGAAATCTGAGAGTTGCCTCCAGTGATTTCACCGTTCACACGAGGGGCTGAATATACTGCGTCGTCAAGGACAATGGCTATGGCTTTGCCTACGTTCTGCTTGGTAAGCTGTGCCCAAAGACGCGCGCCCTTGTTGTTCATTGACATTGATACGCATGGACGACCGTAGTTATCAAACTCGTCCTTGGCTGTTACCACTACGTCTCCCTCCAATGGTGCACGACCGTTTGAAGAGGTTACCTTCAGCGCATGAAGCTCAAAGATATTCTTCATACCCTCTACTGCCTTAGCACTCCAAAGGAGCTTTACGTCAGAAGGGATTACCTTCTTGGCTTCGGCACTGTGTATGAGTTTGTTGACCTCTGCGGTATCACGCACGTTGGCATAACCTACTGTTGAGAGAGCCTGACCCTGTGATGTCTGCAATATAGCGAGCAGTGGGTGCTGCTTCTTTATCTTTGCTATCTCTGCCTCACTGTTCTTGGCAGCCTTCTCAGCGTCAGCGTTCTTATTGTCAGCCTTCTTCAGCTCAAACTTTGGTGCGGCTTCTTTCTTTACGGTGTCTGCCTCTGCTGCTGCAACGTCCTTGTTAGCGTCGGCTGCCACCTTCGCGGTGTCTGCCTTTGCGCCAGAAGCAGCGTTAGCGAGCTGAGCGTCAAGCTGTATGAGGTAAGGTACTACCTCTGAAGCGTTGAAGGTCTCCCAGAACTCAAGGTTTGCTGAACCCTGAAGGAGCTTACGTACACGCTCTGGTTCACGTACACCTGGCATCTCTACCATCAAGCGTCCTTCCTGACCCTCGAGCTTCTGAATGTTAGGCTGAACCACACCAAACTTGTCGATACGGTTTCTTACAACATTGTAAGAGTTATCAATAGCTGCCTGTACCTCCTCACGCAGTGCCTTCTCTACCTCCTTGTCGCTGCTCTGAGTGGTTACCTTACCCTTGAGCTGCTGGGTAGCGAACACTTCTGCAAGACGATGTCCTGGCGCGTTCTTCTGATAAGCGTTGATGAAAAGCGAGATAAAGTCGGTCTGACTTGTCTCTTCCGCCTTCTTTGCTTCCTTCATTGACTTTACGAAGGCTGCGTCAGTCTTGTGGTCGGCAAGTACCTCTACAACGTCAGGGACAGAGATTTCGAGTATGACGTTCATACCACCTTTCAGGTCAAGACCAAGACCTATCTGGGTCTCCTGACAGTTCTGATAAGAGTATACACCGAGATACTTCACGGAGTCCTTATAGTCCTGCGCGGCGATTGGATCGCTAATCTTGGCAGCCTGAGCGTCATAATAGCTCGTCGCTACTGAGAATGACAAATAGAAGATGCTTGCAAGCGTCAAGAGAATGGCGGTTACAATTACAATTCCTTTGTTTTGCATTTTGGTTTAAGTTGTTATTATTTTTTTATTTTTCTTACTTTAGTGTGCTTCTATAAATTTGCTTTGCTATATTTCTAAACTTTCTTCAAGATCAAAGTGTAAATGAGCGAAGAAGTTATGACACGCATAACAACTGAACGAGCTTACGCTTTGAACTGAAAAGAGACCGAGAGATAACAAAACGTTATCATATTACAGAAGTTTCAACTTACGGTGGCAATTCATAATACCACACTTTTAGTTAGCTATGGCATAGCATACCGCAGCTGTTTAGCACACTCTCCATTAGTAGGTTTATAGTTGGTCTGTACTTTAGGGGTGTGTCCGTACGGGCACAATTATGGCATACATATATAGAGAATGTGTGCAAAGTTAATAAAAATCTGTGAGATGACGAAATATTACAGTGAATAAAATGAGAAAATACATAAAAAACATATCAAGGCTACTCTTTAATATATAACCATTTTTTACGACATACCTCTATTGGAGAATAGTTTGCTGACTGTAAATGAGGATGTAACAATAAACACACTACCTCTATTCGCACTACTAAAAAAAATGCCCTGCCATCATCTACTGACGGCAGGGCATCGTTATTTTAAGTGGGTTTGTTTACTTTTTAAGGCTAACGTTCATTCATGAACCTTAGCACTTCGTGCCTCGGTTAGCGGGCGTTGTGTCCGTTTCTGAGTGATGATACACCGCAGATAGCAGAGATAACTACCATACCGATCATAAGCACTGTTGCGAAATTTGTTAACATCATAACTTTTTCCTTTCTCAATTTTTAATTGAAACCACTCAGCATCACTGCCTTACGGTCCCATTGTTTAACTTGTTATCCTTTATACTTTTCTGGGATTAATACCTTCTCTTTTGGTCTTCCTCCCTTTTTCTGATGCAAAGGTAATAAGAATTGTGTGCGCACACAACATTTTTACGATGTTTCTTTCAATTGGTATCGTTTAATTGACATCGGTCAAAGGAAAACACTATTTCGCCAACATTTTGCTATATCTGAATTGCAATTAAACAACGACATATTAAATTAAAAATTATGATTACTCGTGGTTAAATTAAGAATTAAAAGTTATGATTACTGATGGCAAGACATAGTTTACAAACAAAATATATCGACCTACTACTTTTAATATCATTTCTTGATGATTAGGGCTGTTGCTTGCAACCGTACAGATATAGCTACTATCTTCTGCAATTCTTAATTTAACCCTGTAAGCATAATTCTTAATTTAACCCTGTAAGCATAATTCTTAATTCTTAATTTAATCCTGTAAGCATAATTCTTAATTTAACCACGAGTAATCATAATTCTTAATTTAACCACGGCTAATCATAATTCTTAATAAAAAAAGCAGCGCCCCCTCGGTATGTCACCAAGAGAGCACTGCACCTATATTAACCTACGTAAAGCATTGGAACAGGTTAGTTCCACGCCTCGTCATCTTCATCATCAAGCCACTGCACGTTGTTGTAACGTCCGCGAGCTGAGCCG
>CAKQDQ010000091.1 GCA_934229335.1 uncultured Prevotella sp. | reverse complement strand
CAACTGAAGGAGCAAAGCACGCAACTGAAGGAGCAAAGCACGCAACTGAAGGAGCAAAGCACGCAACTGAAGGAGCAGAAGTTATTGTTAAGGAAAATGATCCTCGGCATGCTTGAGAAAGGCATGACAAAAGAATCCATAGCGACAATGACTGGCTATCCCTTAGATGAAATAACAAAGATTGTTAACTCTATGGCATGAGACATCTTCTCTTTATCATTATGCTTGTCGTGGTTTGTCAAGTACAGGCGCAACGTCCTGGCGATGTGTTGCACGAATGTCGCAACGCTACTGAGACACAGCAACGCATGAACCGCTACTTTACCGCACAGCCTATTCCTGACAATGTGTTCCACCGCATGAAGGGACGGTCGTTCGGCAAGGACTGCACCGTGAAACGATCTGAACTGCGCTACCTCCTCGTGTTGCACCGCAACGCTGAGGGCAAGACGCAGGTGGGCGAGATGGTATGTAACAAAGCAATAGCCTCAAGGTTGCTTAGCATCTTCCGTGAGCTGTATGTGGCTAACTACCGCATAGGGCGCATGGTGCTCATTGATGACTATGACGCTGACGACGAACGCTCTATGGCGGCTAACAACACCACGTGCTTTAACTTCCGATTTATGACTGGCTCACGCTCTCGTGTGTCGAAGCACGGCATGGGGATGGCGGTGGACATTAATCCGCTGTATAACCCTTACGTGAAGGGTAACCGTGTGCAACCTGCTGAGGGACGCAAATATATCAAGAACCGTGCCGCTGTACCTATGGCGATACAGCGCGGAGACCTTTGTTACTCTTTATTTATCAAGCACGGCTTCCACTGGGGAGGAGCATGGCGCACACTAAAGGACTATCAGCACTTTGAACTATAAAGCATAATTCTCCATTATAGATTATATTAAAGATATAATAACTTCGGAATGATTACAAAAAAACTCTTTATTCTTATTATCTCTCTACTGTCACTGTGTGTCTCCGCACAAGAGGCGGAAACGAAACAATACGACAGGTTCAGACCTGGTAAACTGTGGTTGGATACCGACGGCAGGATTATCAATGCCCATGGAGGTGGCATATTATACCACAACGGACGTTACTGGTGGTATGGCGAACATAAGGGCGAAGTGACTAACAATGCCTTCGTCGGCATAACGTGTTATTCGTCTGCCGACCTTTACAACTGGCACTACGAGGGAGTGGTGCTGCCTGTATCTGACGATGCCACGAGTCCTATTGCCAAAGACTGCATAATGGAACGACCCAAGGTGATATACAACGCCAAGACAGGAAAGTTCGTGATGTACTTTCATCTTGAACTGAAAGGACAAGGCTACGGGGCTGCTCATGTAGCGGTGGCGGTAAGCGACAGCCCTAACGGCCAGTTCCAGTTGGTGAAACACGGCAGGGTGAACGCTGGCAAGGCTCCACTCGGCACCACGGCAAAGCAGTTACGAAAGGCAGCGCAGGGCAAGTACGACCAACCTTGGTGGACTAACGAGTGGTATGACGCCATTAGGCAGGGACTGTTTGTATGCCGTGACATGGAAAGCGGACAGATGTCGCGCGACATGACCCTGTTTGTTGACGACGACGGCACCGCATATCACGTATATTCCTCTGAGGATAACCTCACACTGCAGATAGCGGAGCTGACGCCTGACTATTTGGACTATACCGGACGCTATATCCGCATAGACCCCGCGGGGCACAATGAGGCTCCTACCTTGTTCAAGAAGGATGGACGTTACTACATGATAACCTCTGGCTGCACTGGCTGGGACCCTAACGCTGCACGTCTGCTGACTGCCGACAGTATGCTCGGCACTTGGACACGCCATGCTAACCCGTGTCGGGGCGACGGCGCAGAACACACCTTCCGCTCGCAGGGCACGTTCATACTGCCAGTTCATGGCAAGGCTGACACATTTATCTTTCTTGCCGACAGATGGGCACCAGCTAACCCTATAGACGGTCGTTACGTCTGGCTACCGATAGAGTTTGAAGACGGTATGCCTGTGCTCAAGTGGCACAACGAATGGAGGTGGTAGCTACACCACCACGTCTTTTCGCTTTTACAAAGTTACACCGTACACATTTCTCTATGCAACAAAGAGAAGAATTTGCCTACGTACTTCCAAATAATAGTATCGTTTTTAAGCATATTCCAATTCTTATTTGTAACTTTGCAAACAGAATATTAATTATATATTATATAAATAGACATGAAACTCTGGGAAAAGAATTATTCCATCAACAAGGAGATTGAACGCTTTACCGTGGGAAGAGACCGCGAAATGGATCTCTATCTCGCTAAATATGACGTGATGGGCTCTATGGCTCATATCACTATGCTTAACTCTATCGGACTTATTGCCGACGATGAGCTGCCTGTGCTGCTACGTGAGCTGCGCAAGATTTACGACATCTGCGAGAAGGGCGAGTTTGTTATTGAAGACGACATAGAGGATGTTCACTCACAGGTGGAACTGATGCTCACACGCGCTCTCGGCGACATGGGCAAGAAGATTCACTCTGGCAGAAGCCGTAACGACCAGGTGCTGGTTGACCTGAAGCTCTTTACACGAGCTGCCCTGCGTGAGGTGGTTGACGAGACGAAGTCGCTCTTCGATGAACTCATCGCCAAGTCTGAACAGTATAAGGATGTGCTGATGCCTGGTTACACTCACTTGCAGATTGCCATGCCGTCAAGTTTCGGACTGTGGTTCGGTGCTTACGCTGAGTCGCTGACCGACGATATGCTGTATCTTCAGGCTGCATACAAGATGACTAACCGCAACCCTCTCGGTTCTGCCGCCGGCTACGGCTCTTCGTTCCCACTTAACCGCCAGATGACTACCGACCTGCTTGGCTTCGACTCCATGAACTACAACGTGGTGTACGCACAGATGGGCAGAGGCAAGATGGAGCGCAACGTAGCGTTCTCCATCGCAGGACTCGCAGGAACAATGGCGAAGTTAGCGTTCGACGCCTGCCTGTTTAACTCGCAGAACTTCCAGTTTGTGAAGCTGCCTAAGGAGTGTACCACGGGTTCGAGCATCATGCCTCACAAGAAGAACCCTGACGTCTTCGAACTGATACGAGCTAAGTGTAACAAGCTACAGGCTCTGCCTACACAGGTTACGCTGATACAGAACAACCTGCCATGCGGATACTTCCGCGACTTGCAGATTATAAAGGAGGTGTTCCTACCTGCTTTCGACGAACTGAAGGACTGTCTCGCCATGACGGCTTACATCATCAACAAGATTGAGGTGCGCAAGGATATTCTGGATAACCCTATGTACGACGCTATATTCTCTGTAGAGGAGGTGAACCGCCTTGCCGCTAACGGTATGCCGTTCCGCGACGCTTACAAAAAGGTGGGACTCGACATTGAAGCGGGCAACTTTACTCCTAACAAGAACATTCACCACACTCACGAAGGCTCTATCGGCAACCTCTGCAACGACCGCATACAGGCTCTGATGCAGCACATTCTCGATGGCTTCAACTTCGAAAGGGTGGAAGCGGCTGAGAAAGCCTTATTAGACGTAAAATAATGCGTAAGACTCTTATCATAACACTACTGCTCAGCCTTCTGACAACCATGAGTTGCCAGAAGGCTGAAAACGAATATACCTCCAGCCAGTGTTACTTCAGTTTTAACGCCAGCTACCATAACGCCTCGCGCCTGCTCAGCGTGGTGAACGCTTACGAGACATACGCCTTTGTCTACACACAGCCTCTCAACGGAAAGGCATACAGGGTGGTAACGGATATCTACGGCACTGACGCTACTTACGACGACATTACCACAGCGGAGGAGACGCAGCGCACACGCATCGTGGGACTGTCTAACGGACTTATCATCGGGCGTTCTTCTCTCGACCAGACGCTATATGCCTTCGACCGACAGTGCCCAAACTGTTACCAGCAGTCGGGACTGACGGCGGCTCCGCTGCAATGGGCAAGCAACAGCTACACGGTGAAGTGCACTAAATGCGGAAGGGAGTACAGCCTCGCTAACGGTGGAGTGGTGTCTGCCGGAGAAACAGGAAGCAGACTGATGAGATACCGCATAACATTCGACGGCACATACATATTCGTACAGAACAGATAAATTCTTCTGTAAGGAAAAAAATTACGATTACTATGGAGAGTCTTAATAGGCACTTATATTGCACAATCTCCTGTAATCATAATTTTTTAATTCTTAATCTTTAATTCTTAACTTAGAGAAGTAATCATGAAGATAGTATATTTCCATGGCTTTGGCTCGTCAGGAGCCAGCGGCACAGTAGAGCTACTGCGTAAGCTGTTGCCAGAAGCAGAGGTGATAGCACCCGACATTCCTGTTGACCCACAAGAGGCCCTGCCTTACTTGCGCGACCTCTGCGAACAGGAGCAGCCCGACATCATCATCGGCACAAGCATGGGCGGCATGTATGCCCACCAGATGCATGGCTTCAAGCGCATCTGCGTTAACCCCGCCGTCAATATGTCGACAATGAGCGGGGTGCTGAAAACTGGCGAACACAAGTTCTTCAACGGACGTAAGGACCATCAGAAGACGTTTAAGATAACACGCGACATCATTCAGCACCACAACCAGGTGGAGCGACAGCAGTTTAAGAACCTTACTGCTGAGGACAAAGAGGACGTGTACGGTCTCTTCGGCATTAACGACCCAGTGTGCCATACCTACGACCTCTTCCATAAACACTACCCTAACTGCACACGCTTTGAGGGCGAACACCGACTTAACGAGAAGGTGCTGAAGAAGGTGGTGATGCCACTGGTGGAAAAAATAATTAATAATTAATAATGCATAATTCATAATTAGGTTGGCGCAGCGATAACGACGTCGTGATTATTAATTATTTATTATTAATTATTAATTATACATTATGAATTACATAAGACCTCTCATACTCTCCCTGCTGTCCCTTTGCGCCGTGCTGACGTGTGGCGCAAAGGGACGCAGTGAGTTATTGCAGAGTGTCTTTGCGCTGACCGACACACTGTCTGCAAAACACTGGTACTATAAAGGGTCATACTACTACCGCGGTGCTGTAAGGCTGCACAAGAAAAACCTTGTGATACTCTCTAACCCCAACCGCCGCTTCTACATGAAGGACGGACACGACCTGCTGACCGAAGACATGGGCGACATGGAATACTACAGCCCTAATATGCTGACAAGGAAGATACGACATACCTATGGCTCTGTGCCAGGATATGACGTGACGCACGGATACATCATGGACTTCTTTAATGTCAACATCAGCGGAGCCTTCCTACTTGCCGACCATATTCTGTCGCCACTGCATCGTAAGAACATTATATACTACCGATACTCCTGCGACTCTGTGAAGCACCACAAGGCGTACTTCTCTTTCCGCCGCAAACGAAGGAATATGCAACTCGTCGACGGTGCCTTCGTCTATGATATGCATAAGGGATACGTGTGCTCCATATCTTTTAGCGGACGATACAACTTTATCTCCTTTACGGAACACGTCACCATGGGCACTGAGGGCGACGAGAGATTCTGGCCGCAACGTATGGACATGACATACAGATACTGGTATTACGGCAACACCTTCACGGGCAATACCGTATGTACGCACAACTACGACGTGATAAGGCGACGCTTCTTCCGCCCTAAGAGCATCACTGACAGGTATGACCTCACGCCACAATATGCCTTGGCTCTCGACACTGCACGTGTTGCCTACGACTCTACATTCATTGCACACCACCGCCCCATCGCACTGTCACGCATCGACAGCAGCTTCTACGCTGAAGCGAAGGGCAATGCCGCTCCTATACCTATCTTGCCTTCTGACACCGCACAGCCATCACGACACACTACGCCTCGGTGGATAAAGCAGTTGGGACACGTTGGCGAGTTCTTCTTCAACGACTACGACATCATGGAGAACAGCTACAGCCGCCTGCGCATTCTCTCGCCAACGCCGGGCTACTCTGGCAGCAATGGTGTGACTTACCGTCAGGACCTGGAGTACATACGCTTCTTCTCACATGGCAGAAGCTGGAGCGTCGTGCCGCGACTGAGCTATTTCTTTAAGAACAGCGAACTGACAGGAAGGGTGCGCAGCGAGTTGCTGCTCGTTCCGAAGAGTAACGCTACCATAAGCTTTGAGGCGGGAATACAGAAGATTACCGCTAACAGCAACAATCTCTTCTTTATTAAAAAGGACAGCGAGGGAAAGGAGACGGTGGAGTCGCTCGACTTCACTGACTTCTACACGTCTCTCGACGCCAAGCGTGAGCTTGCCAATGGGCTTGACGCCTCCATTGGCATCGTGATGCACCACCGACGTCCTAAGGGCTACGCTAAGCAGCACCACGCTGAGCTGATGCTAAGAAACCGTTACCGTGACTTCGCGCCAAGGCTTACGCTTACCTTTACACCGCATCAGTACTACTACCGCGTGGGCGACCGCAAGGTGCGCCTGCATAGCGCGTGGCCTACCTTTGTGCTTAACTACGAAAGGGGCATCAAGGGGCTTCTCGGCAGCACCAATGCCTACGAGCGATGGGAGTGTATGGCTACGGGGGGTATGAGGCTGACGCCTGTACACCGACTGATATGGAAGGCAGGTGGGGGTATGTTCACCAACAGAACTAATGCTGACTTCGTGCAATACGAGTACTTCAACAATGGTATCTACGCCTACAACTGGGACGATGACCGCAGCGGTGTCTTTCAGTTGCTCGACCAGAAGTATTATAACAACAGTTACCACTACCTTCGTGGGCATGCCGTGATAGAGAGCCCCATGTTGCTACTGGGCAACATCAGCACGCGTGTGATACGTGCCGAGCGTCTGTATGTCAACGTGCTTCTTACGGAAGGTCTTGTGCCATACCTTGAGTTTGGTTATGGTGTGAGCAACGAGCTACTCGATGTCAGCTTCTTCTCATCTTATATAGAAGGTGAGAACATTAAAACGGGGCTGAAGTTTAGTCTGCACATCTTTGATTAATTCATAATAAGTAAGTTTCATATAACGGTGATAATTTATTGAACCACCCTAAAAAAAGAAAGACACCGTTAGGAATTAAGAACTATGATTACTGTAGAGGGGGGATGCTTAACAACTCCCCATCGTAGGCAATCACAGCCTTTAATTCCTAACGGTAAACTTTTAAGGGTGGTTCTATAAATCACCACCCTTAATTATGATGTATGTTAAACGTTACCAGCCCGTAGCGTAGTCGTCTTCATCATCGTCAATGAAGTTGACGTTGTTGTAACGAGACTGAGGACCTCCCCAGCCGCCCGTGCCTTCGGTAGCGTTACCGTTAACTTCTAATGTTCCAGATCCCATAAGGATAACATTATTAACCTTTACGGTAGTAATCTTTGGTGCTATATATGTTTTTTTCATAGTTGTATTATCTGTCTTTTAATATTCTTACTTACTTATTTATATATGCCTTGCCGTTAACGATGATGATGCCCTTAGCGTTCTTTGTCACGCGCTGACCTGCTATATTGTATAATGTATTGTCAGCAGCTGCGTTGTCATTGCTAACAGCATTAATGCCAGTAGCGTTGTCTCCGAAGAACAATACCGCCTTGGCAGCAGCAGTAGAATGGAGACAGAGGTATGCCTTACCTATCATGTCGGCAACCTTCTTACCTTCTGCCATCTTTACGAACGCAGTCTGTGTGCCGTTAGATGCGAGTACATAGTTGTCGCCTTCAAGGAATCTCATTGTTGAAGCTGTTACGCCTACAAGACTGTTGTCTGTAAGTTCCACAGCCTCATCCTTTGACTCTGTTATGGTTACTTCTTCGCCCTCTGTACCCTTGAATATCACAGCGGCATTAGCAGGAATAACGCCCTCTACCTCTGTTAGTGTTACGTTAGCGGAAGCTTCGTTGTATGTAGCCTTATAAGCCTTTGCGCCAGTGAATGTGTACTTATAGTCTGTAGCGAAAGTGCTGTAACCGTTCTGTCCGAGTGTTACTGTTACAGGTGCGCGGTGGTATACGGTCTGTATGGTAGCACGGAATTGATCTACAGCAGTTTTATTGCTCCCGTATGTACCGTTAGTAAGTTCAATAATAA
Organism: uncultured Prevotella sp.; assembly: GCA_934229335.1. Lineage (GTDB taxonomy): Bacteria > Bacteroidota > Bacteroidia > Bacteroidales > Bacteroidaceae > Prevotella. The sequence goes on along the minus strand of CAKQDQ010000091.1, from coordinate 1,908 downwards.
TGCTCTCACTTGCGTTGAGATTAGAGAAAGACTTTACGCTTGTGTATTCTTCTGATTTTGCGGATTTAATCACTATGCTCTCATCATCACGTCCCATTTCTGCAAATGTTTTCTCTACGCCGTCTACATAAATCTTGCTAATGGTTATAGTTCCGTCTTCCCTATTAGCGATAAAGTCTTTAAGGTTAAGTTGGTCTATTACATACCCCTCATTAACCTTTATTTCAAGTGCATTGGCGATAGTAGCGTCACCTATCTTCGTCACACTCGCTCTGTTTGAACGGAACTTAATGCCGTTCTTCTCGCCGTTAATACCAGCGATGTATGTTCCAGGAATAGTATAAGAAATGTACTTATGATCAATATTCTTATCGTAGTTGTCTGTTGATGTTACGAAAGGACATGAGTTGTCCTCATCAGGTGCAGCGTTTATGGTTACATCGCCTGATTTAGAACTTGTATAACCGTCTTTTGTCGCATTGATAGCGAGTGTAGTGTTTACAACATAGAAAGGCTGTCCTATTTCACACGAAACAGTTTCTTTGCCACCGAGTGTATATGTCAAGGTTGCGTCTGCATCAGAACAGTTTGCTGTGATAGCATATCCCTTGTTGATATAGTCGTAACTACCTATAGTAAAGGTTGGAGTTGCGACAGTAGGCATTGCGCTCGTTGTAAATGTTGCCGCTGTAGACTCAGCGTATGTGTCACCAGTTGCTATTGCTGTAACTGTTGTAGAAGGAGCGACGTCAATTATGACCTCGTTATTGTCAGATGTTATTTCTTCGCCTCCTGCAACAGTATATTTTATCTTTGTACCTTCTTCTGAAGATATTGCAAGAGAATAGGTCTTAGTTGAAACATCATATGCACCCTCTGTGAATGTAGGTTTGCTATATCTTTGTCCTGCCAGTGTACCGTCTATTACACCTTCAATAGTTACTTCGCCAAAGATACCACCCTTATTGCTGGCAACTCCTATGGTAGATGAAAGTGTAAATCCTTCAGTACCAGCCAAAGCTTTCTGTTGGGCTGCGGTAAGTGTTATTTCGTAATGATAGATAGCTTCACTGCCATATTTCTGAGCTGAAGAAGTTTTTGTACGTCTAAGAGCAGTAAATGTTCCAAGCGTGACAGCATCACCACTCGTTTTTGATGCAGAAATAACTATGCCGTTCTCTACATCTGTTCCGTCACGATTTACATATCCAGAAATTTTCGTAGGTGTAAAAGTAAATCCTTCATTAGGAGTGACTATCCATTTTATTTTGTCATCCCTGCCATTCTTGGGTTTAAAGGCAATACCTTTAATACCTGTTTCTTTTGTATCAAAATCCTGAATAGTTGATAAGCCTTTGATAGAATTTACTCCTATGTCAAATTTTACGTCAGAGAACGCGTCGCTAAGAGTTGTTGTATATGCTCCAGCGTCTGAAATGTCAGACATCGAAAATTTGACTGTCACGGCTTCATTTGTATACGTTGTAGCGTATGCACTATTAACAACCGAGAACAGCAATCCCAATAAAATTAATAGGGGGGGTAAAACTTTTTAGTCATGTCGTTTAAGTTTTTGTTGTTAGTTAGTTATATTTTTTAATGTCTTCGCTTGGTAGGTGTATTTTGCTTTCTGCTTATTATTAGGTAGTAATGTAGGAAACAAATATGGGGGCAAAGATAATACAAAATTTCTGATTCTGCAAGTTTTTCGTTATAAAAATCGGATAAAATTTTCTTAACAGCTTAATATGAACGTTTTAAGAGTGTTTCTACTCAGTTTCTACTCAATAGAGGTAATATATATTTAAGGCTGGTACTGGCTGTTATTGGCTTTGCCACTTGCCTTAAGCAAGAAAGCCTGGGCAGCGCATAGCCCAGGGCAAGCGTAGCGACACCCTGGGTATGAAT
>CAKQDQ010000090.1 GCA_934229335.1 uncultured Prevotella sp. | reverse complement strand
CCAGCCTTCAGTCCAAGTCCGTGAACGTGGTCTACAACCTTCTTCAACCCCTTCGGGAAACGAGTAGGATGAATTAGCAACCGTCCTGTCTTAGAATCTCGCCCACCGAAATATCCATCGTCGATGTTTATGTACGAGTAACCAGCTTCCTTTAGTCCTGACTTCACCATCGCATTGGCTTGTTTGATGATGAGCGAGTCGCTGATGTTTACGTGATAAGTGTTCCACGAACTCCAGCCCATGGTAGGGAGTTGGCTCTTGCCAAGAGCCTGCGCATTTACATTCGCATATATGGCAAAGACTGCCATTATACATAAAAAACGCTTTATCATATCTTTTTTGTTCTAAGTTAGTGTTCTGAATTATTTATTGAACCATATTATAGTAATAGGTAATCAATTATGATTCTACTTAGTTCTGGTTTTCACCTGCAAAATTACATTTGGGTAATAACTTTTTTACAACATAAATGTTGTTTTTGCTATTATTTTTGTTCACACTTAGAAAAAAATGTACTATATTTGCAGCATGAAGAGAGTATTATTACTATTAACCTTGATTGTTGCTACAGTTATATGTCAAGCTCGCAATTACGACTTTACAGTACAACGCCTATCTACCATTAACGGTCTGCCCACAAACATTGTGACCCGTATATGGCAGGACAACACTGGTTACGTATGTATAGAGACTGCTAACGGTGTGTGTCGTTATGATGGCTACAGCGTCACGCAAATCAATAACAACGCACACCATAGAAGCATAAGGTCGGAAGTGCTGCGAACACGTGATGCGGAATGGGTAAGAATGGGTGCTGGCAAACTGGAGCGCAGGGGCAAGAACAATGCGAAACAGTCGTGGCAGTTGATACCCAAGGACGTTATTGCCTACACGCACAATGACCACTTCCATGTAGCTGACGTTGATGATTATACGGAGGCTATTTCTACCTATGGCAGCGGTTTGTTCCTGTACGACAAACGCACGGGGGAACTGACACGCATAATCAATGACGGCATGAAGGACTACCCTTTCTTAACAACTCTCTTTGTAGACAATACTGGTTGTATATGGGTTGCGGCAGACTATTTAGGTATACTGTGCATTAGGATGAATACACAAAACTACTCGCACTGGCTGTTGGTCAACAACGCCACGATAAATGACAATAACCATATAAGAAGCATTGCTCGCTTAGGCAGAAACACCTTGTGCATAGGCAACCAATTAGGGGATATTTACACGTATGACACACAGAAGCATACAGTCAACTTCATGAAACACGCTCCCCAAAGGGTGTATTCCACTATGGTTGACAGGCATGGACAATTATGGATAGGCACTCGTGGCGCAGGGTTGTGGGTAGACAATGAAAACATAAAGGGGCTGCCATCGCCACACATATATAAGATAATGGAAGACGCCAACGGCAATGTCAGAGTAGCCATGCTACAAGGTGGAGTGGCAATAATAGGGAATAAAGGCGTTAAGACCCTTCTTAGAGGCAAGAATTGCCATGACATGATATTTGATAGTAAAGGGCAATGGTGGGTGGCTGCCGAAGACTCCCTTTACGTTTTTGACGCACACAGCACGACACTATCGCCTCGTGGCGTTGCCGCAGGCTATTTTGTTTGCCTATGCAAAGATGTGAACGGCAATATCTGGGCAGGAAGCATTGGCAAAGGCATACTGAAATATGACTGTTCTGCCATAGAACCGAAGGCGACATTCTACAGCACAAGCAACGGACTTCCTAACAATAATGTATACAGCATTGTGGAAGATACTAAAGGCAATATCTGGGTTGGTACGGAAGATGGACTGTCATACATTAATCCTACTACTGGCGATACGCGCAACTTGCATTTCCCCATCAGTCCTTTGGCGAATGTTTTTAATGAGCGTGCCGCTGTTTGCCTGTCAAACGGGCACCTGATGTTCGGCACTCACGATGGTTTAATAGAGATAGAGCCTGAGGCAACTGTTACCAACAACACACTGCCTAATACCTCCATTACCTCTTTTGTTATAAACGGAGAGAACTCGACATTAGCGAACGCTGACCTCAATTACAAGGAACACAACCTTACTTTCTTCTTCTCTAACTTCCAGTATTCTTCGCTCAACAGTGTGCTTTACCAATATTGGCTTGAAGGTTTCGACACCGCGTGGTGTCAGCCCACCAACGAGCATAGCGTGATATACAGGAAGTTACCCCCTGGGCACTATGTTTTTCATGTTCGCTCTAACAACGGTATGGGGCAATGGGGCAAGGAGACTACTTATGAGTTTACCATCAACCCACCCTTGTGGAACACATGGTGGGCATGGACTGTTTATTCTCTTCTGTTGGTTGCCATCATCACTATAGTGTGGCGCACAAGCCGCCGCATCTTGACTCTTCATCGCCAGATAGACGTGGAACGCAGGGTATCAGCGTTCAAGAAGGACTTTTATGACCGCATAGAGCGCGAACTGAGCAATCCTGTCACCGTGCTTCATGGTGCTTCCGAGAATGTGAAGATTAACGGAACGTCGAAGACCACGGTACAGAGTCTGCGACGAGGTTCTAAGCGTATGATGAGAATAATGGATATGATACGCCAATTCCATAAACTGAACGACATGGAAATACAGGTGAAGGCAGAGGCAGACTCTATAAATGTAGAAACGGAGGAACGCTTTCGCCAGATTGTTTCCTGTATTCATGCCGAGGAAACTGAATTTCGCGAAATGGCTCCACCGCCTATCAATCATATCACAATACTGATAATAGAGGACGATGAGGACAACTTGACGCATCTCACTGATACTCTGAACCCCTATTTCCGTGTTATCGGTCAGCCCCAATTAGAGGAGTGCGAGAGTATGATAGCCACGCATCACCCCTCCTTGATTCTTCTCGACATTACCAACGATGAGAAGGCAGGATACGAACTGACCCATCGTGTGCATGAGAATCTTCCCGCGCTGCCTGTTATTCACCTTTCGTTCTATGGCGATGACGCGCACCAACTGCGTAGTCTGCGCTCTGGCGCAACAGACTACATAGTTAAACCCTTCAGTGGGCAGGTACTTTTAGAACGTGTGCGTAGTGTCTTAGAACTGTCTGCACACACCAACAGTGCAGACAAGGCACAAGAGAAGAAAGAGGTGCTGACAGACGTTAAAGACAAGAAGTTTCTTGACCGCATGACGTCGATGTTGCTGGCACATATAGGCGAGGAGAATTTCTCCGTAGAACAATGGGCTGAGACCATGAATCTCGGTCGCACCCAGTTCTATAAACGCGTGAAGGAGCTAACAGGCGAGACTCCCGTACAGCATCTCCACAGTGCTCGACTGGAATATGCCGCAGGTCTTTTGAAAGATACTAACGCCACTATCGAAGAGATTATGCTGAAGGCAGGATACCGTAACGCTACTTATTTTTATAATTCGTTTAAGAAGAAGTATGGTATGTCGCCTAAGATGTACCGTCGTTGCGAAGGCTGACGGGTAGTGACGTTGCCCGCCTCTACTTGCCGTTTACCAACAGCTGTTGTACCAAAGCCCAGTCTTGGTCGTTGGCAAAGGCGTCATAATAGTGTGCTTTCTCACCGTTTATCATGCGTGGATATAGGAAGGCGCAACTTGCCTTACCGTCTTCTGCAAACAGGCTTAGGTTGCCCATCACGGTGTCTATGGCTCGTTTGCGGTACGTGGTGTCGCCTGTGCAGAGTGCGTAATAATAGTATGTAGATGCGTTTTCCGTGCTCCAGTAGTGTGGGAAGGTATCGCCAAAGTTTTGTATCTTTCCAAACCAGTAACCGTCCCAGTGTCTTATCGCGATGCCGTTGAGGTGATGGCTCGGCTGGTGTCCCGCAAAGCCTTCGAGTGCTGGCAGCATGGTGCGTGCGCCTTCAAGGTATCGCTGTTGCTTTGTGGCGAGGTATGCCTCGCAGAGGAACTGCACTGCTGGCGCAATGATGCTCTGCTCGTAGTTCACCTCATGGCTGGGGAAGTGTAGCCCGTTCTTTACAAACACGTCGGCAGTCTTGCAGTAGTCAGCCAACAGCGTGTCGCGCTGCGCCGTCATGTTAGTCTCTTGCAGCACTCTTAGGCTCTGCGTCAGGGGCATTCCTATGGCGTAGAAGCCGTAACCGAAGCGTCGGAAGAACGCCCTCATGGTGCGGTAACCGTATTCGGCATATTTCTTGTCATGGGTGATGTCGTACATACGGAAGTAGAAGTCAGCCACCCATGGGTAGTTGTATCCGCGTATCTTCTTCTCTCTCATGTATGAAGAGAAGGTAGTGAAGTCCTTGTCCTGCAGACGGTTTCTTACGAAGTCGGCATATCTCGTTAGCGACTGCATTATCTTTTGGCTCGGATGCGTCTTTTGCCATTCAGCCAACAGCACTCCCATGCCCAGTCTTTCCCTTCCGTCGTTAGTGTCGCTGCTGCGTCGTGCGTCGGTGTTGAGGTATATGCTGTCGCCCTCGCAGTCGTACACCATGTAGGCACCGTAGCGTGGGTCGTTGGGGTTGTTCATCTGTTGGTGGTCGATGATGAAGTCGATACGCTTGCTTATCAAGTTCTCTACAGAACTAACGCAGAGCAGGTCTGTCCACGTCTGCTTGCCCTTTCCGTAGTTCAGCGTTACTCGTTGCTCACCAGTATTCTGCATACTGACGTGCTTTGTCTGCACGGTACCCTTTGCCGACACCAGTCTTACGATAGCCGTTTCTCCTTTTTCATAGACGTATTTGTCTGCCACCGCCATCACTCCGCCGTTGCTGAGCATCTTGCTTACAAAGTTCTCGTGGTCACTATACGTAAAGACGCGCCACGCTAAGACCATCTTTCCGCCCTGCTTCAGCACGGTGTCGCTTGGTGCCAAGGCTATTACTCCACGTGAGTTAGAGCCTCCCTTTGTTCTGTCGCGTTCCCAGATGTCATAGTCGGCAATGTTTCCCTTCACTGTCATCAGTGCTATGCCCTCTCCGTGTCCGTCCATTCGCTGTGCTTCCACGTATGCAGCACTGCCTCCTGCCCATATATGCGTGTTGCATCGAGCCGTCATGCAGGTTTTGCTGTCGGGGTAGTTGTCGTTGAATGGGGTGTAGATACCTATATTGGTCAGTTGTGCCTGTGTCTTACCTGTATTAGTAAAGGTGTATGTCTCGGTCAGTTCTCCTTTCTTCAGTGTTCTCACCACGGTGATGTCTATGTCGCCAGCCTTATAGCGCACCGTGCCCTTCGCGTTAGTAGCGTATGGCGATGACCATGCAGTGCGTTTGCCATTAACAGTCATGTAGCCCAGTCCCCAGCCGTAGTTGTCCTTTATCCACGCATACTGCGAACCGTCTGTCTTCATCAGCCAGTTCATGGTGTTGTCCGTATTGCCTGTTATGGCAATGCTGTTCAGTGCGCCAGTGCGGTCGTTTGTGGTGTAGGTGACGTCGCCAGCAGAGGCGACAACGGTTGCTATGAGCAACACAAAGGATAGCAGGAATCTCATGTTACGTATAATTTTTTCATGTTAGTAAACGCTTGCAAAGTTAGCCATAACATTTGTTTGTGGTGCGTTCTTTCGTATCAAAAAAACTAAAGAAAGTATCATCTTGCGCTTTTCTCAACCTTCCACATGGTGGTATAATATAAAAAAGGGGAGGACGAAGATGTCATGACCAGCATGGCACCTCGCCCTCCTCTTGCTAATTCAAGGAGAATAATTGATTTATGATGAAAGTTATTTACGCACTCTACTCCATGTTTTCACAGTTCCGTCGCTGTATGTGGCACGTGTTACGTATATGCCCTCTGTTGGCGGAACAGTCAGTTCCATGCCACTGACGGTATAATACTTCACTGATACCGTCTCTGCGTTTGCCTCAACAGCATCGACCTCCGTTGGGTTGTCGCCCTTGGTGTGAGAGAAGAGCCAGTTGAGCCTTTCTGTGGTGTAACTCTGTATGCAGGTCATCTCGTGTGTCCAGCCCTCTTCGGTAGACACGTTCACGTCGTCGCCCAGTGGCTTTAGGCTGTTGGCGAAGGCGCAAGCAGCGTCGGCGTTCATGATGTTGTCAGCCAATCCCATTACTACGCACACTGGTGTCTTAGCCACATTCTCAGCAATAAGCCCTGAAGTGTTGCCTGCAACAGGCATTGCCGCGGCAAAGAGGTCGGTGTAAGCGTTGAGCATACTCCATGTGCCTGTGCCTCCCATTGAGCCTCCGAGGAGGTATATGCGGTTGGGGTCGATGCCTTCTGTAGTCACCATGCTGTTGATAAGTCCGGCGAGCACGAGGTTCATCTTTCCTCCCCACGACATTGTAGAGGGGCATTGCGGAACGAGCATCACGGCACTCATGCCCTTGCCTGCAAGATAGTTGTATATAGAATCGATGCCAGGCTCAAGCAGTTGCTTCTCGTTGTCATTGCCCTTGCTTGACCCACCGTGCAGGTAGATTACGAGTGCCGCCTTGCCAGCGTCAGGGTTTATAAGGGCTTTGCGGTATGGCAGTGTCGTTGTTGCAAGGTTGAATGTGGCGCGAGAGTATTTCTCTATCGCTGTCATTGTTCCGTATGGTGTGCGCAGTGCCGCTATCTGTGCTATGTAGCGAGCCTCAGCAGAGTGGTAGAGGGTGTATGCATCACCCGTCTTCAGCAGTGGAGAGGTAAGCATAAGGCTCAGTGCTGGTGCCGTTCCGCCCGCCTCAGCGGTATAGTCACGCTGCAGGTCAAACGTCATCACGCTGCCTCCGTCGGCGTCTTTCAGTGTCATAGTGCCCATAGGCAGCAGTCCGGTGAAGAACATAGTGGGCTGTGCGCCTTCCGTAACAACGGGTTTGGGTATCTGCTTGCTGTCGCCACCTATGCAGACTATGCTTCCGCCCGTGACGTAGAGTTTCTTGTAAGGTGAGCGATCGTTAACGTCGATGCCCAACTCATGCAGGTAGTTGCCCATGGTTACTATGTCGCCTGCTTTAATATATAGGCTACCGTTAGTGTCAATGCCATCGTTGTCAAGTGACGAGAGGTAGTATTTTCCCCCATTGATGACTATGTCGCCAGCTGCATTGATGCAGTCGTCATAGGTAGTAATGTTATAGTCTCCCCCCGTCAGCGTCATCGTGGCTTTGCTTTCCAGTCCCTCTCCGCCGTCTTCGGTGGTGTGTATGCGTATGGTTCCGTCAGCAATCAGCATACCCGTCTCCGCCTTCACCGCCTTTGGCGAGTTGCTCATGTTGTCGGGTATGTCGTCAGGCGTGTCGCGCAGGTTCTCGCATGACGGGTCGATGTATCGTCTGCCCGTAGTGGTAACGTTGATGTTGCCTCCCTTCATGGTAAAGACGCTGTCGCAGTTTACGCCCTTTCCGCCTTCGCCAGTGCTAAGCAGCGTCAGGGTTCCATTGTTTATGGTCACGTTGCCCGCGGCGTTGACGCACGATGGTGCCTTGGTCTTCATATCTTCCTCGTCCCAAAAGCCACCGCCTGTGGTGGTAACATTCAGTTTTCCGCTGTTCATTACGAAGCAACTGTCGAGGTTGAAGCCATCCTTTACGGTAGCCTTCACGATGATGTCGCCCCCGTCAATGGTCAACGCTCCCTCGCCCTTATATGCCTGTTTGGTATTGCCGTTGATGTAAAGCGTCCCTCCTCCACTGATGATGCCGTTGCCTTTGTTGAGCAGACATGCCTTGTGTGTGCCCAGTGTAGCGTCAGTAAGCGTGTTTACCGTACCATCGGCAATGATGAAGCGCACCGTTTTCTTGTTCTTCGTCTTTATGGCGTAGCCCTCTTGCGAGGTCAGCGTCAGTCCATTGAGCGTCACGGTGGCGTCACGTTCGGCATTGAGCGTGAATGAGCCGTTAGTCGTCTCGCCCTGCAGCGTTACCGCGATGTCGGCGTCAGCCTCTTCGGTCTGCGTCACGACGACATTGGCTCCGTTGGTCTCTACCGTTGTGTAGGGCAGTGCCTCGTCAGAAACTGTTGTCACGGCTTCATCGCCATTATACTTCACCGTCACGACATTGGCGGCGTACACTGCCGCTGTCAGTAGGAGCAGCAGTGTTGTAGTGATTAGGTGCTTTGTCTTCATAGTTTCTTATGACTATATTGATTTATTCTGCTGTAGTATTTTCAGTCAAAATAAGAGGTATCAAATTAGTTCGTAATATGATAATGATTAGGAAGTAATCAGGTCCAGATTATGAGGTGATTAAGCCCATATTTATTTTACCCTTCTTTGCGAGTGCCTATGCTCCAATTGTCGCATCATCTGGCGTTCCAGTTCGTAGACCCTGTCAATCTGTTTCGGTGTAAGGAACTGACGGTAGATGTTGTAGTATTTCTCCCTTATGGCGAGAATCTGCTTGCTACGCTCAAAGCGTTGCTGCATGTTAGCGTCAGTATCTCTTTCAGCCTGTTTTCGGTGTGAGACGCGCGGTCCGAGTGCCCATATCTCCTTTTGAAAGTCGCCATAGGTTTTCACGAACCTCTCCGTGGTCTTATCGTCAAGGGCTATGGCGTGGGCAATGTAGCGTGCCTGCTTCTCCGCCAATTCCTCGCGTGTAACGGTTCTCTCGCTTCTATCGCCTCTACCACGTTGCTGTGCCTGCGATGTTACACTGCCTGTGAGCGTTAGGCAGAGGGTTATCATTATAATATAAAGATATCTCATGATTGTCGTTCTTTAGGGGTTAATAATTTTGCATAAAAGTGTCGTCGCTATATGCTTCGAGCATAAACGCCTGATCCTCATGCGATAGTTCAGCGAAAGCATCCTGCACATCGTTCATGTCCGTGGGCTTGTTATGGTGAATAAAGCCTACGGTGAGCAGTATCGCCACTGATGCCGCTGCTGTCCACAACTGCCAGTACTTGCGTTTACGTACCGCTACGTGCATCACTGTCTGCTTTTGCTGCTTTACCTGTTCCCACACCCTCTGCTGCATCTCGTCAAAGAAGCCATCGGGCACGGTGTAAGGCATCTGCTTGTTATTGTTTATATCGTTTATGTAGTCTGTCATGTCCTTAAGTGTTGTTCTTTATGTAGTTCTTTATTTTCTTTGTTGCCAGATGGTAGGCCACCTTCACGGACGCCCATGTAGAGCCTATCACCTCGGCAATGTCCTCAAAACTCATGTTGTCGTAGTATCTCATGTTGAATGTCAACTGCTGTTTCTCGGGCAGTGTCAGTATAGCCTGTTGCAACCTCACGGTAGCCTCGTTTGTCAAATCCGTATACGGTTCACCGTTTATCTGCCACAGGTTGACATACTTGTCGAGCGGCATAGAGTCCTTCATACGTTCCTTGGCGCGCAGAGCCTCATTGGTGGCGATGCGGTAGATCCACGCGTCGAGCGACTTGTCAGGATTATAGTTCTGGATGTTACGAAACACTCTCACGAATGTTTCCTGCGTAGCGTCTGCCGCATCCTCATGGCTCACCACGATGCGCCGTATGTGCCAGTATACTGGTTCACGGTACTTCTTCATGAGAATGCGAAAACCTTTCTCTAAGTCATCGTTCAGTATGTCTATGATATCCTGTCCGGTCATTTATCAATCTTTTTTTTAACAAATGTTACTGTAGCATTGCTTTTAGGCCGCCTTCATTATATAAGACCCATAAAGAGGAAAAAAGTAAAAAGCGAAATTACAAATAATTTTCCTAAGTGACGGTGAAAAAATAAATTGGTATAATTTATGTCATAGATTTTTGAGATAGTTTGGAGACATGAAGAAGGAGCAATGCGAGCATTGTGACTGATGAATGGCTCCAAAATATCCAAAAAGATATGGCAAGACAACTTTATCTTAGATATTATTTATCTCGTTAAATTGTACCAAGTTATTTCTTTACCGTCACTAATACGGAAATTTCATGGTATCTATATACCTTTTTCTATATAATTCCTTTGTAGTTCAAAATAAAAGAAGTAAATTTGCGGAAACAACTTTAATTATAAAGTAGAGAGGAGATATTTTATGAAAGTATACATAGCCAACCCATTATACGACGCTGTATTCAAATACCTCATGGACGATGAGCGTATATGCAAGACCATACTATCGGCACTGCTGAAGAAAGAAGTGCTGCAGGTGGAGATGCGCCGACACGAATACCCTAACATTGCGAGAGACACCAT
>CAKQDQ010000089.1 GCA_934229335.1 uncultured Prevotella sp. | reverse complement strand
TCCTCCACCTGTGCACCAAAAGAGTCGATGAGCACCTTCATGTAAAGTTCGTATGGAGTTGGCAGTTGTCCCAGATGCGTTTGCGTCTTCATCCTGTCAATGTCCTCCAAGGTGAGAGGTATGGCGTCTTTCCATAGTTCCTCAAACTCATTCTTACAATACGCCACATCGTCATAGTCCTTCATCGCTACGTTCAGTTCGTAACGATTGCTAACGGTGGTGCCCATGCCAGAGTCTGATAGGTTTGACGAACCCATAATGACCCAACCGTCAGAGTTAGAGTTATGGTCTTTCGGCAGAAGTAGATAAAACTTAGCGTGCAGGTTCTTGCTGCGGTGGATGCGCAACTCTAACCTGCCGTCAATGATGTCTTGACAGAACTGCAGAATGCCTCGCTCTGTCAGTTCGTCATAACCAGCATTTCTTACTTCTTCCACAAAATCATCAGAATAAGCCTGGCGCACCTTCTCTTCGTCTATCTGCCCCATAAAAATGTGAGACTGTTTACGAAAAATGTTGTCGACGTTAATGCCTACGAGGATTTGTATTTTTCTTACGTTGGCAAACTCCTCACGCAGTTTGAAATATCCCGAACTACGAAAATATCCCACAACGGCTTGAAACGTGTGGAAGTCAAGCATATTGTGTGCAATGCCCTTAAACTTTTCGAATAAAGAATTTTCTGGAGTATTATTAAAGAATTTAGTGCTCATTGACAGGCTCTCATTTCAGAACGATAGCTCTGCCAATTCCCCGAAGCAGAAAAGTGTTAGTAGTGGATGATATAGGTGGTGTGAATGAATAGAAAAGGCGTAGGAATCTGGTTGCATTTATTATCCCTTGCAGGTTGTGGTCCTAGGAAAACCATTGATGTCAAGGAATAAGAAGCAACAGAAGCCTACGCCAAGATAGTATATATGATAGCACAGGATGTACCTTCTCCTGGAAATGGAGAGGGTACACCTATGCCATGTGATATACACGATGGGGTAGACGTCCACCGCTGTCTTCATCTGAACATCTTCTTGAAATTTCCTAGTTTTCAAAAAATATTTTTAGACAGAAAATAAAAGCAAAATAAAAATAGTGAAAAACAGTTAGTTAAGTATGCTTTGTTAATATTTGGCTGTTGATATTTTCCTTTGTTTTGTTACTTTTATGTATAAATTTGTTACTATTTTGTTACTCAAATTTGGTTGATTAAAAAAGTCTTATTATCTTTGCAAGCGGTAACAAAACAATAACAAGCAATATGGCAAAGAGGAAAAAAGAACTAAAGGCAAAAGAGCCGATAAAGTTACGTTTCAAAGAACTTGCAAACGGTAATAAGTCTATTTATTTAGATATATACGTTAACGGTAAGAGGACTTATGAGTTTTTGAAAATGTATATTGTGCCAGAGGTAAACCAAACCGCAAGGGTACAAAATCAAAACACCTTACAGGCGGCAAATGCTATTAAGACCCAGAAGTTACAAGACCTTTACAACGGTGAGGCAGGAATAAGTAAAGGCAGGAGTAAAATGCTGCTTATGGACTGGATGGCAAAATATAAGGCAGACCAAGCACAGAAAGGTAAGAAAGATGATAGACAGATAAATTTTACTATCAAGTTACTGACAGACTATAGGGGCACAAAGGTACGTTTGCAAGATGTGGATAAAGATTATTGTTTGGGGTATCTTGATTACATACAACACGTTTATATTAACCCCAGAAACGGCAAACACCTAAAGGCGGTGACGGCACAAAATTATTATAGGGTGCTGAATTGTGCCTTAAATGCAGCGATAAGGGCAGAGGTGATAACTCAAAACCCTTTTTCAAAGATTAGTAGCACCGATAAAATTAAAGTGCCAGAAAGTCCCAGGGAATACCTTACAATAAATGAAGTGAAAAAGTTGATTGCAACCGATTGCCCCAGGGCAGAAATAAAACAGGCTTTTCTGTTTTCTTGTTATTGTGGTTTGAGAATTAGCGATATAGAAACGCTTAAATGGAAAGATGTTTGCAATGATGGGGGACAGTATAGAATAGAAAAGATAATGATTAAGACAGGGCAGCCCTTATATTTGCCATTATCAACCCAAGCCCTTAAATATATGCCAGTAAGGGGCAATAAAGATGCAGAGGAATATGTCTTTAGTTTGCCTAATGGTAGTGTTATCAGAAATAAGGTAGTGCAGGAGTGGGCTAAGACGGCACAAATTACAAAACACGTTACTTTCCACGTTGCACGCCATACCTTTGCAACAATGATGTTAACGGCAGGGGCAGACCTTTACACAACCAGTAAGTTATTAGGACATACAGATGTGCAAACAACTCAGATTTATGCAAAGATTGTCAATCAGAAAAAAGATGAGGCGGTAAATTTACTTAATAAACTCTTTGAATAATAATAAATTAACTTAAGAAAGTGGGTAAAATGATAGATTTATCAAGTTATTTTGTGAATAAATACACTAACAATGTGTATGATTGTGTAAATCACATTGTGGGTATTCTTATAGGGAGAGATTTGCCTGTATTGTTGCAAATGCCATGTTTCAAAGAAATAGACAAAGAGGTTACACAGTTAAATCAGTATATCCAAGAAAACAACGATGTAGAACTTTGCAGGCGGCTTTTAATCTATAGAATGGTATGGGGGGAAGTGTTAAGACAGGTAGACCCACAAAAAGAAAATGAACTATTTAAGAAATTACATGAAGTAGACAAAACATTATTTGACTTGCAAAATTGGTATTTGCAAACGTTTTATAATGTATCGCTATTAGCGATAAAACATTGTGATTACTTTGTAGATGATAAAACAGGAGAGGTAAAAAGAAGTAGTACAGGCGAGGTAATAACAGAACCGTTGCAAAATGATGCAAAGTGTACAGGTCAACAGGTAGAGAATAGCAGTAGCGACATATTTAACGAGGCGGTTAAAGATGTGGTTGCAAAAACTGAATGTAGTTGGATAAGCAGAGAAGAAGAGCCAGAGAAAGAAGCAGAGGAGAAGTACCAAAGATATAGTACACCTATTTGGAATATTATTGATAATATAGCGGACATTAAGGTTAATAAGGAAACACCACAGGCACGCCCAACGCACCGAGTGGGGAGACCGTCAAGACCGTTTAGCTATTATCTGGTAGGTAGCGAGGAAGAAGGAAAAGAGACTTTAAGAAAACTACATGAAGTTATGAATGGGAAAGATGGTAGAGATGCAGTTTTGTTTTTGGTTGCAGCCCTACAGCAAAGTAAAATAACAAAAGCAACATATAAAGCAGTAGTGAAAGAGTTTGGTAAAATTGCTACAAAACAGAATTTTAATAAATATTTTCCAATAGCAGAAAGGTATAGTGAAGATGAAATAGCGGGGGCAAAACGTTTATTTCAGTAAGGTTTTTGAGTAGTCTAAAATAGTCTTTAATTGTCTTAATTATTATGGCAATTAAAGACTATTTTTTTTTTTACTTTACTTTCCCTTACTTATTATCTTTGCACCCAGAAAACGAGGCACAGTGCCAAGTTAATTGAAATTCTTTTTTTAATGGAAACAGATATTAAAAAACATCTGGAAGCAATAGAGCGTTACACTCTATTAGCAGCAAAGAAAGTATTAACGATTGAAGATGTAGCGTTATACACAGGTTTAAGTAAAAGCCACTTGTATAAGTTGACTTGTTACAATCAGATACCTCACTACAAGCCTAATGGCAGAGTGCTTTACTTTGACAAAAAGGAGATAGAGGACTGGATGAAGCAAAACCGAGTAACAACGATGCAGGAGGCAGAACAGGCAGCACTAAAATACACATTAAAGGAAGGAGGTACACGATGAACACAATAACAAAAACAGTTGCACCAGATGTAAAATGGTGTGCACGCTTTGTAGACGCTACAGGAAACAAGAAAACGCCTAAGTACACGCTTACTCACATGACAGGTTATTACCCAGAGATAGAGACGCAACGAGGACGAGACGGTAATATTTCTTTCTATCTGATGGAAAGCAGAGATAGCGGCAGTAAGGACAGTGCCCCAGAACTAAGGTTGCAGGGCAAAAATAGTCTAAACCTTACAGGCTTAAAATTTCTGTTTGTAGAAAATGGAAAGTTGAGAGGTTATGCTTATGGCTACCCCTTTGATAAAAAAACTTATAGCAAAGATAACAAGCCAAACCCTTTTTATGGTTGCAAGGATGATGCTTACTTGTTCATATTATACCAGAAGGACGGAGAACCAAGACCGAGCAGTATTGATATGCTTGTTTTGGAGAATGGCAAAACGCTTGCTTCAACTTACTGCAAATCTCTAATGAATGGCGGTTATGATGATGTTTTGGCATTGCTTCATAAATTGATAGAAAAATAAATCGTCTATATAATAAGGGGTATTTGTTACCAAATTTTGGTAACAACGGCAACGCCAAGAAAACTTATGTACGACAAGGTTAAATTGTGGTTAGACGCCTCATTAATGGGAGGTACTACACCAAACCAAGTGGCAGCGTTTTTAACTGACGGCAAGGAGCAAACCGATATAGCAACAGGAGAAGTAAAAGCCAAAGGGCGTTTGTCTAATTTGCAAATATCGGTTTGCCCTAACAGTGTTTTTGTCGTTGGCAGTCTATCAAAATTCCTATATGGCAATAACATTTATACACTTGACAGGCACAGCACCCAAGAGGCATTAACAAAACTACAAGACACTTTACATCTTAAACTAAATGAAGCAAAGGTGATAGGTTTAGAGTTTGGCACAAATTTTCTAATGCAGCACCCAGTAAATAAGTATCTGGATAAAATGGGGGCATTATCAAGATTTTTACAATGTCGTTTTGCCTCAACATCGTTATATTATATACCCAGAGGAAAGAAGAAATATAGAGTACTGTGTTTTTATGACAAGGGAGCAGAAGAAAAAGCCAAGGGAATGACATTGCCAAAGCGTTATGAAGAAGCCAACTGGCTAAGGTATGAAATTAGATATGAAGGGCGGTTATCTTATTATACAGGTTTTCCTAAGGTTGAGGCTTCAACGCTTACCACACAGGAGTTTTACAGGCTTATGGTGGAAAAGTGGCAGGACTTTTATTTTTCAGTATCTAAGATTAATCAGATAAAAACAAACATTATGGAAGAAATAAAAACCGTCAAAGATGCAAGAGAGGTGTTTTTTGCACGCTTGTTAAACCAAAGCGACCCTAAACAAATAGGGGAGTTTGTAGATGAGTTGAAAGAATGTCATGTGTTTACAGATAAGAAGTATTACACACGCTTAAAAAGAGATATTCAGAAGATAAGTAACAAAGCAAGTGTAACAGAAACAGACGAGTTAATAAAGGAGTTGGACGATGATATTAGAAATGTAGGCTATTATTTGTGAATGTCTATATAATAAGGGGTATTTGTTACCAAATTTTGGTAACAACGGCAACGCCAAGAATGTAGTATATTTTAATTTAAGCAATAATGAAAAATACAGAGAAATTACAGATGAATAACAAAGCAGAAAAGGAAGAAAAGGCACATCGTTTGTTTTGTATAGCGGTTGGACGTTTGGCAAATGCTGCAACAAGAAGTAGAGTTGTGGACTTGCTGAAATATCTTTATAACAAAGGTTATGGAACAAAAGAAGAAGTTGACCGAGTTTATAAAATGTTTCAATCATGTGTTACACTGGCATATGATGAAGCCCAGAAAGAAAAAGAGCAACAACAACAGAACGAGAACGACAAAAGATAAAACTACAATGGCAGCAAATACAGCATGGGAGAACTTGCAAAAGCGACAGTGGAAGGAGAAACAGCAGCAGCAGGAACGAGAGCACGCCAAACGCTTACTTATTGGTTTGCTTTACCTGTTAGTGGGTAGAGAGTCCCACGACATGAAAATTAACAAACTGTTGCACCGCTTAAATGTTGACGATGAAATTATTTCCGATTTAATAAAAAAAACATACTGTTGCAAGGTAACAACTATAAAAGCGTTAAGGCGTGCAGGAGTAGAAACGATAATGAGTAACGGCAAAGTAATATACTTATAGCAAATAAAACTCTCTTTGTTTATTTTGGGAACATTGGTTTTTTATGTATTGATTAGTAGGAGTATTAAGGTTAACGCCTTTTTATTCCTACTTTTTTGCTATCTAAAAAAATAACAAACTGTAGATTGCACCAACCAGAAGAAGCAGGAACACGACAAGAGCAAACCGCCTCAACTGTTGGCAGCATGAACGACCAACTAACAACGATAAAAACAATAGAAGCAACGAAAAAGCAATAACAGCACCGAGGACGTACCAAACAATGTCCCTAACGGCAGGAAGCGGCAAAGATGGTAAGTTATAAGCCCCAAGCATGAAAACACGCTTAAAACGCCTGTTTTTGCATTAAAGCGACAAAATCAACGGCTTAAAAGAGAACCTAAAGCAGGAAATAACCGTTAACGTTGGATATTTGCCGTTAAATGTCGCTTTTGACGGTGTTTGCCGTTGGAAGTGGTAAACTATAAGCGAGAGAACAAAACAAGCCGTTAAAACTGCTCTTTGCTTGTGTTACTGTTGAGGTGGTTTGTTACCTGTTGGCAGCAGCACCCAGTAAATAAGTATCTGTAGAAGCGTCTTAAATGCAATGATGTTGAGGCAGCGACAGCAGGAAATAACGACCGTACACGATGGTATCAGAATTAATACTAAATTTCAAGTAAATGATAACTAATTATACAGTATTTCTATAAGAACGCTTGCAATATCTGTAGATTGTTTGTACTTTTGCTTTTCCTAAAACAACGTGCAGCCCTATAATGGGGCTGTATAGAAACATAATTGCCCTTTGGCAGGTGGTGGAAGCGGAAACGCCCACACGGTGACACGTTGCACCGAGGACACCCGACCAAGGGGCTTTTTTATATCCTAAATACAACGATGAAATTTGATTATTTAACTTCAGCACCGTTAAACAAAGAAGAGGTAAGCGATGCAACGACATTATTAATTCAGTCTTACAACTTGCTAACAGTGTATTATAACACGATGTTAAAAGCATTAATATCAGCGGACAAGTTAGGCACTGAGGTACAGAAGGAAGAAAGAGCAATAGATTTGTTGGAAAATCTGGAAAATGTAGGCAGCGTTAACAAGACGTTGACAGAACTTCAAAGCATAACAAAGAAAGTTATATCAATGTCATTAGATGGCTATATTGGTGAAATGTAGTAGTGTGAGTTAATGTGAGCCAACGGTAGCAAAAAGAATATTTGCACAATTCAGATTAAAGTATTATCTTTGCACATATAAAAGCCCACCACAGCCTATAAAAAGGCTTGTTTGTTACTGATTTGTTACCCACTTTCTTAGCAAGGTGGGCTTTTTGTTTATGTATCAGCAACTTATGGTAACTACTGTTGAAATTTCCTAGGTTTCAACCTGTCAGAAGAAAACGTAAAGCAAACGTCTTTCTTTATTATGTCTGTACTATATCATAGTGTAGTACTGTCAGCACTACTTCCGCTGGCAGCCACCATGAATAGTATATGCAAAGTTAAAGAAAAGAATTGGAATATGCAAGAAAAGATATTCTTTTATTCATTAATCCCACAGAACTTTTCTAATATATGCGCTATGCCATCTTCCTCGTTAGAAAGGGTGACATAGTCAGCTTTTGTCTTAATGTCGTCCGCTGCATTTGCCATGGCAACGCCAAGTCCAGCATACTCAATCATTGACAAGTCGTTATATCCGTCGCCCGCGGCTATTATATCGTCTTTCGTTATATTTAAAATCGGGAGAAGACGTGCAAGAGATGCTGCCTTGTCTATGCCCATTGGTACACATTCAAGAAAGAAGTCAGCTGAGCGATAGACGCTACAACGACCTTTTAGTGTTGTTGCCAGTTTTTTCTCTAACTGAGCGAGTGGGGTAGGAGTGCCAACGATGAGGCATTTGTTGATGGGGTGTTGCACTTGGTGAACAAAATCATCAAATAGCGTTAATGGCATCTTATTGATGAACGCCTCATGGCGTACGTATTCGTCCTCAATGTTTGTTGCCGCGATGCCCTCTCCTTGATATGTCAGTATCTCGAAGTTGCGTTCTCCTTCTTTCGCAGCCCGATATAACTCTGGCACTAATGCTTCGTCTAATATTTGGTTGAATACAATCTGTTTTGAGTTCCATTCTGTTATGCAACCGCCATTGTATGCCATGACATATCCGCCATACGAGCCTATCTCTAACTCGTCAGCAATGGGACGTATGCCGTAGGTAGGTCTACCTGATGCCAAAATGACTCGTATACCTTGGCGTTGTGCTTTCATCAAGGCTTCATACGTCTTTGGTGTTATCTCTTTCTTGCTGTTTGTCAGCGTACCGTCAAGGTCAAGTACTATTGCTTTGTAAGACATTTGGTTGTTTTGTGTTTTTTGTTGTTTAGTTGTTTAGTAGATTGGCTGTAACCATTCCAATCTACCAAACCTCCAATTATTTAGCCCATATTACATAATCGCTCTTTCTCGCTTTTTGTGGTTTAACGGCATCGTCAGTAGCGTAACCTATGATACAGTTTCCTATCCCCTCAAGCTCATCGGTTATTCCGAGTTCTTGTAGGATTTGCTTTCCCTCTTCCGTTTCAAACATCTCCTTTGCTCTATGAATCCAGCATGAGCCAAGGCCGAGAGAATGAGCGGCTAACATCATATTTTCCATAACCAGAGAACCGTCGTAAACCCTTGTCGGTACGTCTTTCTTTGCCAGTACCACTAACACTACAGGGGCTCCGTAGAAGGGATCAGCTTCGCCAGAACTCGTAGTTAATTGTTTCTTCCTTATAATGTTAAGGTTAAGGTCGCTTAATCTGTCACGTAACGCTTTGTTTGTAACAGCGATGATAGTTGGTGACTGGCTGTTACGACCAGTAGGAGCATACGTTCCCGCCTTCACTATTTCTTCAATCAGTTCCGGTTCTACGTCACGATTCTGATATTTCTTTATACTTCTCCTACTAATGATGTTTTTAATAGTTTCCTTCATAATATCTCCTCCTGATCTTTTTGGTTTGTGGTGCAAAGTTATAAAATAATAATTATAATTAGCCCATGATAATCTCTTAATAACAAAATTAAATACGAATTAACCTATTTTGAATACATTATTTCCGTTTAACGCCTCTTGTGGCTTCCGCCTCCAATGGGTTGTCAGGCCAATAATGCTTAGGGTATCTTCGTTTCATCTCCTTACGCACCTCAAAGTAGGCATTATTCCAAAAGCTGTTAAGGTCGCTTGTAAGTTGCACGGGCTTAAAGCCTGGCGACAAAAGCTCCATCAGAATCGGTGTTTGGCCTTCGTTTATACGCGGAGTATCAGTCATACCGAAACATTCTTGCAGTCTTACGCTTAGCACAGGAATGTCTGTTCCCTCTCGATAATCAAGTCGTATGCGGCTACCAGTGGGCATAGTGACGAGAGTAGGAGCTATACGCTCAACTTCCTGCTGCTGTTCGTAAGTTAGTCCGTTCCATACCACAGCGGACAGATTAACCTTTTTCAGCTCATTAGCTGTTATAGGGGTATTGACATACATGGGTAGCCATTCATCTGCTTTTTCAAGAATTAGCTCTCGTGACATCGTAGGTATCTCTAACTCAGGATGCCATTTAGCTACTATTGCCAAACGTCTCAGCAGAGTCTCCAACTTTTTATCAAAAGATAGTAGGCTTATACCCTCCTTTTTAACTATCTCAATAGCCAGAGCCATAGCTTTCTCTTTGGGCACACAGTCAAGAGGTTTTGATTGCAGAACTATATTGCCTATTCTCAGTTCCTTTAGTCCACTAATACGCCCTTGTGCCGAATCCCATATAACTCTTTCTGTTGTTGTAGCCCATCTTTTAGCATCTTCTTCTGTTAATGGGGACGCGAGAAATATTTTTTTGTCAAAAGATGCCACTGCAAGAATCCTGCAGGAATGTAAGTCATCGTTAGCGTCGAGAGTGACGTTTTGTCCACACGCCAGCCTGTACGTGTTTTTGTCTTCATGTATAGCGATGCGGTCTGGATATGCAGTGGCTATAAGTCTGCCTGTGTCAGCCAACAACGAGGATGTATTATCCTCCGTAGCTTTTACCATTTGTCTGTATTGTTGGGCAGTGCGGGCT
>CAKQDQ010000088.1 GCA_934229335.1 uncultured Prevotella sp. | reverse complement strand
GGGACACTGTGATTATCTGTGCCATAACAGGTATCGTGATAGTCAGCAGCGTATTGAGTTTTACTGATACCTCATGCATGGACGATACAGCCCTTGGCTCTATGTTCGGCAAGATACTTGAACTGAAAGCGCAGCACATGGACGGTGGCACACTGACAACTATGGCGTTCAGTAAGATACCATACGTAGGTCGCCCTGTACTGATGTTCGGACTCTTTACTTTCGCTATCACCACTATTCTCGGTTGGAGTCTTTATTCTGCGAGAGCCGTGGAGTATCTCTTTGGCTACAAAGGTGTGAAGGTGTGGGTATGGATTCATCTCATAGCAGTATTTGCAGGTTCTGTTATCAACCTTAACACCGTATGGACTATCGCGGACATCTCTAACGGTCTGATGGCTATTCCTAACCTCTTTGCGCTGTTGTTGCTGAGCAAGGTGCTTGTAGATGACACCAATAAGTACTTATGGGGCGGAAGACTTGATGAGGAAGAGAAGCCTACGATGAATTAAGCCACCCCTCCCAACCTTCCCCACTGGGGAGGAGGAAACATACCTTTACTCGGTTGAAGTAAAATTGAGAAAAAGGAGATTGGGACAGGGTTGTATAATAAATTAGGTAACAGTAACAATTAAATATAACTCTAACTTTCACACCCAACAACTGTATCTTTTCCCATCTCTTGGGAGAAGATACGGTGAGGGGGCGTGAGGTGCTTGTGAGAGATTTTATTATTTAGAAACATGGAAATCGGATTAACACTCATGTTGGTAGGCATGGTGACGGTGTTTGCCGTACTGCTTATCATTATTAACCTTAGCAAGGGGCTTATAGCTTTGGTAAACAAAATCGCCCCAGAGGAAGAAGTAAAGCACAAGACTGCTGCCGTAGCTAAGCAGGCTATCTCTCCTGAGATAATGCAGGTAATACAGCAGGCTGTTAGTCAGGTGACGGGAGGAAAAGGTACTGTTGCCAACGTGGAGAAACTTTAATGACGCATTAAGAACAGCGTCACATACAACAAGAGAATTTACAACATAAACAATATTTACGACAAACAACAATGGGTAAAGAGATTAAATTCAGTTTAGTCTTTCGCGATATGTGGCAGAGTGCAGGTAAGTACCAGCCACGCGTAGACCAGTTAGTGAAGGTAGCACCAGCAATCATTAAGATGGGTTGCTTTGACCGTGTTGAGACAAACGGTGGTGGCTTTGAGCAGGTGAACCTTCTGTATGGAGAGAATCCTAACAAGGCTGTCCGCGAATGGACAAAGCCTTTCCACGAGGCTGGTATTCAGACACACATGCTTGACCGTGCGCTTAACGGACTGCGCATGAGTCCATGTCCTAAGGATCTGCGTAAACTTTTCTATAAGGTTAAGAAAGCACAGGGAACTGACATTACACGTATCTTCTGTGGACTGAACGACCCTCGCAACGTTATCCCTTCAATACAATATGCTAAGGAAGCTGGAATGATAGCACAGGCATCTCTCTGCATCACTCACTCTCCTATTCATACCGTAAAGTACTACATCGAACTCGCAAAGAAATTTATTGATGCTGGTGCCGACGAGATATGCTTGAAGGATATGGCTGGTATAGGTCGCCCTGAGAGCCTTGGCAAAATTTGTAAGGGCATTAAGGAATATAAGAACGACATCGTGATACAGTACCACTCTCATGCTGGTCCTGGCTTCAACATGGCAAGCATCCTTGAGGTTGCACGTGGAGGTTGCGACTACATCGATACTGGTGTTTCTCCATTGTCATGGGGTACTGGCCACGCCGACATCATTGCCGTACAGGAGATGCTGAAGGACGCTGGCTTCAAGGTGAAAGACATCAACATGGAGGCTTACATGGAGGTGCGCACTCAGGTGCAGGAGATGATGGACGACTTCTTGGGATATTATATTCCAGAACTCAACCATCTTAACAACTCTCTTCTTATCAAACCAGGACTGCCAGGCGGCATGATGGGCTCACTGATGACTGACCTTGAGGATAACTTGAAGTCACTCAACAAGTGGAAGAAGAAGAACAATCAGCCAGAGTTGACCACTGACCAGTTGCTCATCAAACTCTTTGATGAGGTAGCGTATGTATGGCCTAAGGTAGGTTATCCTTGCCTCGTTACACCGTTCTCACAGTACGTTAAGAACCTTGCGTTGATGAACGTGATGCAGATGGAGAAGGGTAAGGAGCGCTGGAGCATGATTGCTGATAATATCTGGGACATGATTCTTGGCAAGGCTGGTCAACTGCCTGGTAAGGTAGACCCTATCTTTGTTGAAATGGCGAAGGCAGAGGGACGTGAGTTCCTTTCTTCTGATCCACAGGAGAACTTCCCTGACGACCTTGATACTTATCGCAAAAAGATGCAGGAGAAGGGTTGGGAACTCGGACAAGACGACGAGGAACTCTTCGAATACGCTATGCACCCACAGCAGTATGAGGCATATAAGAGTGGCGCTGCTAAGGCTGCTTTTGAGAAAGACCTCGCTGAACGTAAGGCTAAGAAGAATGTTCCTGCCGCTGGAGCTGAGCCTAAACAGATTACTGTAACAGTGAACGGACAGTCATATAAGGTTGACATCGCTTACGGTGCACAGCCTGCCGCTGCTGCCGCTACACAGTCTGCTCAGCCTGCTGCCGCTGCTGGAAGCGGAGAACCTATACTCGCTCCATTGGAGGGTAAGGCTTACATGGTAAGTTCTTCTAACGAGACTCCTAAGAAGGTGGGCGACCACGTGGAGGCTGGAGACATACTGTGCTACATTGAGGCTATGAAGGTGTTTAACCGCATCAAGGCTGACAAGGCTGGTACTATCACGTCTATCAACTTCACATCTGGAGACTCTGTTGAAGAAGACGACGTATTGATGACGATTGCTTAATAAATGAAGAGTGAAGAATGTAAGAATGAAGAATGTGAAATAAGCTTGCTTGCGTGTTCATAATCTTTGTTTATACATTCTTCGATAATAAAACTTTGAAAAGATGGAAATATTAAGTAAAATATGGGACATGACAGCCTTTGCCCAGACAGGCGGCGACTGGTCGTTCCTTATCATGATAGCCATAGCGTGCATCATTCTCTATCTTGGAATTGTGAAGAAGTACGAGCCTTTACTGCTGATACCTATTGGCATGGGCGTACTGCTTGCTAACTTCCCTGGTGGTGGTATGGGTGTTGCACAGGCTGATTCTGCTGGCTACGTAACACTGGCTGACGGAACAAAAGAGATTATTTGGGATATGCCTCTCCACAAGATTGCGCACGACCTCGGACTGATGAACTTTATATATTATATGTGTATAAAGACAGGTTTCATTCCACCAATAATCTTTATGGGTGTAGGCGCATTGACTGACTTCGGACCTATGCTGCGTAATCTCCGCTTGTCTATCTTCGGTGCTGGTGCGCAGTTCGGTATCTTTGCAGTGTTGTTGGCTGCCCTCTTCATGGGTTTCACTCCTCAGGAGGCTGCCTCTCTCGGTATCATCGGTGGTGCTGACGGTCCTACCGCTATCTTCACTACCATTCAGTTGGCACCACAGTTGCTTGGTCCAATAGCCATTGCAGCATACTCTTACATGGCTTTGGTACCTGTTATCATTCCGCTCGTAGTGCGTTTGCTCTGCACAAAGAAGGAGTTGATGATTAATATGAAGGAGCAGGACAAGCTTTACCCTGACACTATGCAGATAAAGAATCTGCGCGTACTGAAGATATTGTTCCCTATATGTGTTACTATCATTGTGGCATTGCTCGTGCCTACAGCTGTGAGCCTTGTGGGAATGTTGATGTTCGGTAACCTTATAAAGGAGTTAGGCAGCATGACTGGACGTCTGTTTGATACCGCAAGTAACGCTATCATGAACACGGCTACAATATTCCTCGGTCTTTCTGTTGGCGCAACCATGACAAGCGAGGCGTTCCTTAATATGCAGACTATTGGCATCGTTATCGGTGGCTTCCTTGCTTTCGCACTCTCTATTGCCGCTGGTATCTGCATGGTAAAGATATTCAACCTCTTTACCAAAAAGAAGGTTAACCCACTTGTTGGTGCTACAGGACTCTCTGCTGTGCCTATGGCATCACGCGTAGCAAACGAGATTTCTACCAAGTATGACCCTAAGAACCATGTACTGAACTACTGTATGGCTTCAAACATCTCTGGTGTCATAGGTTCTGCGGTTGCTGCTGGTGTGCTTATCTCATTCCTGAAGTAAGAGAAAGAAAGTGATATTCGCATAATACACACAGTCCTCCATGACGTTATTTGTTCATGGAGGACTTATTTTTTCAAGTAATCAATCATGATTTTTATTATGAAGAATAGATTATTACTAACTTTTACTGCGATTCTATCATGTGTTTGTGGCGTTCATGCTGATAACATAACGTACACTAAGGCAGACAGCATAAAAGTGGTAACACTGTTAAAAGAAGGAAGAAAACAACCAAAGGGTACTAACATAATGCTCTACTATGGCACGAAACTATGTGGAACACCATATGTTGCTCACACTCTTGAAGTGAACAAAACGGAGAAACTGGTGGTAAATCTCCGTCAGTTAGATTGCACTACGTTTGTAGAAACAGTCTTTGCTCTGTCGTTAACAACCAAGAACGGCTCTGTTAGTTGGACAGATTATTGTCACTGGTTGGAAAAGATACGCTACAAACACGGTATGCGCAACGGATATGTTAGTCGTAATCACTATTTCCTTTGGTGGTGCGAGAGTAACGAAAGGCAAGGACTGGTAAAACTACCATTGCAGGAACTTCTTAAGAAAGAGCGCACCACTGCATTCACTTACGCAAAGAGACAGCACATAAATATAAACTATATGAGCACACATACTGCCTCATATAAGATGCTTAAAGGCAATAAAGCTGACATCAAAGCTATTGCTAACCATGAGATGGAGTCGCAGGGAAAGGTGATGATGTATATTCCAAAGGACAAAATGGGACTGTCTTACGAACAGTTACACTACGTAAAAGATGGCGACATTATTGCCATAGCGACAAAATTAAAAGGGCTTGACACTTCGCACATCGGTATTGCATCATGGGGTAAGGACGGAAAACTACACCTACTCAATGCCTCTTCTATTCATAAGAAGGTGGTCTTGGAGCCAAAGACCATGAAGCAATATATGGGTGAACACCCGTCACAGATAGGAATATGGATTATCAGACCTATGTTATAGGGTAAACGATAACACGGCGAACTAATAAGTATTGTATGTATAATGATGACAGAAAATATCTAACTCATTGCTATGGACTATCAAGTGGCTCATGGAACAGCGAAAGAATTACGGACGCATTGCTTGCCGACAAATACTATTCTACAGATAAGGAGGCTTGTAAGCGAGCTTGTATCAATGTTATCAATGCACTTCGTTTTGCTAACTGTGCCAAAAGCAATGGCTCTGATTTAATTCTTGACTATGTCGGAAATACGGATTTACTACATAGGTCAGACAAAGTGAGTTTGATATGCCATCACAACGATGAGCAATACTTCGCAGACCAGATGAGGGCTATATACGATGTTGCACAAAGAGGAAGCGTAGTTGTCTCTGCCTTTGTTAACCCTAAAGAGAAAGAGATTAAGCGTTTTCTGATAAATGAGAGGCTACCTTTCATAGAAGTACTTGGCATAGGAATAACAGACGGTTATCATCCTTATGGAAGAGACTATGAAATGTGTCTTGAAGGTAAACTTGTTCAGATTTCACCTTGGGACAGTAGGATTCTGAGAGAATCACGACTTAAACGAGATAGATGCATTGTAATGAATGAACTTGTACGTGTTATCAGCAAAATACCTGACGAATGGTGGCACGTTTTTCTGTAATTCTATTTTAGGCTTGCTTGCATTTTTTCATTAAAAACATTACCAACGATATAAAAAAAAATTACCAACGATAGCTAAACTAATCGTTGGTAATCTTTTTTATGTTTTCTATACTGGGATTATAAAATCAACAGCACACTCTATTCGTTATTCAGCTCTACTGCGAAGTAACCCTTCTTACCTGTAGGATAAATACCCTGAATGTAAAGCACAGGGTCTTTTGACGTTGAAGCCTCCTTCACAGCCTTCTGTAAATCATCAATAGTCTTGATTGTATAGTCATTAGCTTTCTGAATTATAAAGCCCTTAGTGACGCCTTTCGCTGAGAGAGCACCTTTAGATATTTTTACAACTTCTATGCCGTTGGCTATCTTCAACTGCTCCTTCTGTGCGTCTGTAACTTCACGGAAGTTAGCTCCTAACACATCAAGGTCAGCCTGTTTTATTACGCCTACATTGCCCTGGGCATTCTTTAGCGTTACACTGCTGGTCTTAGACTTCTTCTTGTGTACGAAGGTTATAGATACCTTGTCGCCAGGGCGTTTTGTTGCCATACTTTCCTGAAGCATTGCCATTGTGGTAACTTTCTTGCCATCTATTGCGGTGATAACGTCACCTTCCTCCAGTCCTGCTGCTGCACCTGCACCTTCTGCATCTACGCTGTTTACATATACACCATCGTTCACGCCAAGATCTACTTCCTTGTCTTGTGCCTTCTGTGAGTCTATCCACTTACGTGCGTCAGAACCTGTGATACCAAGGTATGCACGCTGTACCTGTCCATACTTCTTTATGTCGGCTACCACTTTGTTCATTATGGTTGTTGGGATAGCGAAGCCATAGCCACTGTATGAACCTGTCTGGCTGTAAAGCATAGCATTGATACCTATAAGTTCACCTTTTGTGTTGACAAGAGCACCACCTGAGTTTCCGGCATTGATAGCAGCATCAGTTTGTATGAATGACTCTACGCCATTAGCACCGAGTGAACGTGCCTTTGCACTAACGATGCCAGCTGTTACGGTGGAGTTGAGGTTGAACGGATTGCCCACTGCGAGTACCCACTCGCCTACCTTTAGTTTGTCAGAATCACCAATAGGCAGCGTTGGTAGGTTCTTAGCATTTACTTTTATAAGTGCAAGGTCCGTGGTCTTGTCTGTACCTACTATCGTTGCAGAGAACTCACGATTATCGTTAAGTGTTACGGTGAGTTCATCAGCTCCTTCTACCACGTGGTTGTTTGTTACGATGTAGCCGTCGTCAGATATTATTACTCCTGAGCCTGTAGCTTCTTTCTTAGGAGTTTGTACCTGCTGCTGACGCTTTCCACCACGACCGTTAGGGTTTCCAAAGAAGCCAAACGGATCAAAGAAATCTCCAAAAGGATCATTCTCTACATCTACAGTCTTCACCTTTGAATTCTGCACATACCTGATGTGTACTACTGCTGGCAACGCCTTTTCTGCCGCATAAGTGAGGTCTACAGGTTGTCCTGCAACTGCTGCAACTGGCTGCGCTGCCTTTACTGAGATGAAAGCTCCCGTAGAGAAAGCCAGTGATACCACGCACAGTGATGATAACAAATACTTTGATACTTTCTTCATCTTACTATTATTGTTTAATTACTAAATTATCATTTAGAATTACTTTTTCTACACACAAGTCACGCTTTTTTTGTTAATTTACCTGTGTTTCGTTTGCAAATTTATAAGCAAATAATGTGATAAAAAAATTTTTACGCCCTCTTTTTATCTTTTTTATAAATTAAAAACGACATCTTAACGTGAATTTATTTTTCCAAGTGCAGCGTTAATGTTTTTTCAATACTATTCTTATAGGTAAATGGTCTAAAATATAGACTTATTCATTTGTAGAAATTTTTCAGAATACTTAGCATCACACAACATTAGATACAAGAAATCCTGTAAACTAACATACAAGGTTTTGCACCCTCATGTTCGTTTACAGGATTATACTCTATCATTGTAACATAATACTTTTGACAATTAAGCCAAAGTTAAAACTGCCACCATTTCTTCTTTGGTTGTGGCAGTGAACCTCCAACATTAGCAGAACGTTCGCGTATTATCTCTTCCCAACTCTTGTGTTGTGAGATAATAGCGTATATTGTTCCCCAATCAGGCAGTCCACCAATATTGCGATCGTCAATCCATAAATCTACCTTCAATTTGCGCGAGAAGTGATTATTTTTTGAAGCTTCTTCTTCTGGATAGTCCTTGTTCACCGCATAGAAGTCAACACCACGTTCATGACACCAGTTCACAGCATCCTCCAGACACTGTCCCTCACGCACAGTCCATAGAATCAGCTTGTGCTGGTCTTTTATGAGCATCTTTAGGGTATCTATCGCAAAAGGTCGCTCTTTACCAATCTTAGGATATGCATCTGTTACTATGGTACCGTCAAAATCTACTGCTATTGTCATTCTCCATATTGTTTAAGCGGTGGCATTGTTGTGCCACCGCATATATACATAGTCTTATTTTACTTTGTCTTTACCGAATCGTCGTTAGGATTACCATAATGACTGGATTGGTAAGAACCATAGCCATAAGAATGGTATCCGTAAGAACCATATTTGCCATATTTTCCGTAGCGACCATAACCGTACGCGTAGCCATATTTACGCTTACTCATGTCGATACCATTCAATACTAAACACATATTAGGAATCTTTCCTGAGTCGGCAAGGGCATTCAGTTCTGCAAATGCTGCCTTCTCTGTATAGTCTGCACGGCACACAGTAACTGTAATGTCAGCTACACGACTAATCTGTAATGTGTCAGATACAAGACCTACAGGAGCTGTATCTACAATGATATAGTCGTATTCCTTACGCAATACAGCAAAGATATCGTCCAGTGAACTACGTGAAACAAGTTCGGCAGGGTTTGGTGGGATAGGTCCTGCGAACAGGATGTCAAGGTTATCGTTAACTCCTGACGCTACTATCTGTTCTGCTATATCTTCTTTAGTCGGGCTATTCTTGGTCAATATGCAAGAGACACCCTTAGAGTGCTCACCATGTAGCTGGAAGAGAGCAGCAAGACGTGGACGACGAATGTCAAGACCTACAAGCAGTACTTTCTTACCAAGGAGCGCAAAACTAACAGCAAGGTTAGAAGCAATGAATGTCTTACCCTCACCCGATACTGTAGAGGTAAACATTATGACATTCTGATTCTCCTTCATCATAAACTGAATGTTGGTTCTCATTCCACGGAAGATCTCCTCCATACGGTCATTCTTATTCTCACGAACAACTATCTCGCCCTTTGTCTTGGCACTTTCGTTTGCAATAGCTACATCAGCGATGATAGGACGTGAAGTCAGTTTTGCTACATCCTCATGTCCTTCAATGCGGAAACGCAACATTTCCTTCAATATAAAGATACCGAAAGGAATAGCGATACCAAGAATAAGAGCTATGAGCAATATCATAGAGCTTTTTGGTTGTACCTTACCAAGCAAGATAGGCTCATCAAGGAGTTTACCTTTATCAGCGGTAGCAGCAAGTGATATAGAGTTTTCCTCACGCTTCTGAAGCAGAATAATGTAAAGACTTGACTTTACTTCCTGCTGTCTACCAATCTCTGTAAGAATACGCTCCTGTTGTGGCGACTGTGAAACCTGAGCAGAGTATTTTGAATATGTCTGCTGCATTATGTTACGCTGTATCTGCGTATTCTTTATAGCTTGATCAATGGCACGCTTGAGCGACTTCGTAATATCGTCAAGTTGTGATGTTAAAGATATTACATTAGGACTAATCTCTGATGCGCTTTTCAACAATTTATTACGCTCTATCACAGCAGTGTTATACTGACCAATAAGGGCTGTTGCCGCGGGGTCAACTAATCCTACATTTGAAGGCATTGCCTGATATTTGTTAGCAGGAATGTTTATATACTCCTTCAGGCTCTCTAACAAGAGAAGCTGGGTTCCAACCTCTGTTAACTGCTTCTCTGCTGCATCAGAGTTAGTCACAGCTTGACCTGCAGAAGCTACGAGGTCTACCATATTGTTTTTTCTCTTGTAACTCTCAATGGCTCCGTCTGTATGTCCTAACTCATTGTTAATTTTTTCAAGACGCTGGTTTATGAACTGTTCTGTACGAACTGCCACTTCATTTTTGTCCATATTAGCCAATCTATTGTACACAATAGCCACCTGTTTAAGATAATCTATACCTCTTTCTGGTAAGATATCCTTGTAGTCAAGACTGGCAATAGTCGTAGTCTTTGACAGTGGTGAGATATTGATAGCCTTAGCGTATGACACCGCAACCTTTGAGGGATTATATATATCTACTGTAATAACCTGTCCTTCCTTCCATTCGCCTGTTGCTTCATAATTTTTACTAACAGTTATGACACCAGCTTTAGTTTGAATAAGCATAGGTAAAACACCACTCTTTGTAAACTCTAAAACGTCTTTGTATGCAGCACGGTG
>CAKQDQ010000087.1 GCA_934229335.1 uncultured Prevotella sp. | reverse complement strand
AGCGTCAACGCCTACCGCGATATAGTCAACGCCATCAAGACAGCCGAGAAGAAAAAGTTTGAGGAAGGCAGAGCAGAAGGCAGAGCAGAAGGATTGGCAGAAGGCGAAAAGAAGCGAACCCGTGAAATTGCGGCAAAGATGAAAGCAAGCGGCATGTCTGTTTACGACATCATGAAGATAACAGGAATGTCGGCAGACGAGATAACGGGACTGATTGAATGATTTTTTAATATTACTTATTTACCGTCACTAAACATACCCCTTTAGTTAAACTCTATCGTATTAGAGTTATAGTCTATTGTCACCTTACCGAACTTTGCCAGTGCCGTCTGTCCAAGCAGAAGGGGGGCGTTAATGTTGTCAACCACTGTCGCCTCAACGTTTTCAAGTGTAATGTCGCCTATCTGCACGCTGCGTAGCATCACTACTGTGCCTACGGACACGCTGCCTGTAGCGTCGGCAAACTGTGCTTGCCCTACGATGTCGTCGCTCGTTATGTGTCCCTGTCGAGCCATAACGGTGGCTTCGGCAACAGAGATGCTGATGCTTGACGCTCCAGTGTCAAATATGAACTCAAGGTTCAGACCGTTTACTGTTACTGGCACGAGGTACACTCCGCCTTCCTTGCGCATCGCCACCTTGGTGTGACTGCCAATCTTTCGCTCGGTCCTGCTTGATGGCGATGCGTTGTCGTTGCTCGTTGTCACACTTCTGCTTGAGCGTTGTTTGCCTTTTAATCCTGACTTATGGGCGCATGAGCCTGTCAGTAAGCCAAACGTGGCGCACAGCAGCAATACTTTTAGTGTGTTATTACTTACCATTCTCAATGATGTTCTTAGGTATGATGTGTATAATGAATCTTTGGTTAAGCCTTTCCTCTTTTTCACGCATGAGGGTGGCGTCGTGCTTAAAGAACTGCGTTGTGCCGTCGCCTTTCGTATATCCGAAGTTGTACCTACCGTCACCGCTTCCAGCTATCTGTATCTCGCAGTTTAAGCCGAAGTCTATGTGGCATACGTCTTTCCAGAACTTCATCAGCGTCAAGGCCCTCTCAAAACTCCAGAAGTAGTTAGAGTCTGTTTGCCTCTCAGAGTTGCGTGATGCCTGTCCCTCTATTATCATAAGGTATTGGTTAGCCTCATTTCTTTTAAGGAACTGCTGTATCTCCTGTCCTGCGCTTTGTAGTGCACGAGTGTCAGTCTGCAAGTCTTCGAGTTTATACTTCGTCTCCTCAAAGAATGTAGTGACGTTAAGTACGTACTTCTTATACTCTGGTTTATAGTTAAAACTACCCGACTTTTCAAGCTCTCTTGTCGAAGCCTCCACTTTCTTTATATCTTCCAGTTGCCTCTCTGTCGCCTCCATTCGTTTGTGGAGCAATACGATGACAAGTATGAAGAGAGTCAGCATGATGAAGAACAGGCTGGTCATCAAGTCAGAGTAACTTGTCCAGAAAAAGGATTCTTTCTTTGCTGCCATAGGTTAATTAAAAGGTATTGTGTCTGCCCACACAGTGTCTACACACGCTGTGTCAACCGTATCAACTTCCGCCCAGTCTGTATTTTCAGGCTCGCTAATAGCGTTAGTATTAAAAAAGGCATTCTTCATGCTTGCGATGGCTATCAATATCAGCGACACCACAATCACCCACTTCATCCACTGTGGGAACGTTCTCGTGACATTTCCGCCACCGTTGCCTGCCACGGGTATGCCCTCTACATACTCCTTCACCTCTTTCACCATGCTTGCGTTGGACTTCTCCATCCTTGCAATGAGTTTATCGAGTTGTGAAGGAATCTCCGCGATTTGTGATAGACGTGACGCTACCGTTGGCAACTGTCGCATCTGGTCTGTAAACTGCTGTTGTATCTCCTTGTTTAGCTTTTCGAAAGATGACTTCTCTTCTTCTACTATCTTCTTAAAGTCTTCTGCTTGCTTTACGAGTGCGGTGTTCAGTTCGTTGATATTGCTTGTAGTACCTTCTTTCATTGATTGCAGGGCGTCTTTCAATGCCTTGTCGGTATCAGCCGTGTCCTTCACCACCTCTCCTTTGTGGCGGTCAAAGTAGTCTCTAATGCTCTCAAGCACCTGCAAGCGTTCAGACTCTTGTTGGAACAAAGGTATAAAGTCTTGCATAGCGTCAAGGTTCTCCATGAACGCTTCAAGTTGGTCGGAGCAGTTCTGAAACTCCGTCAACACCCTAACGTTAGCCTCAGCCATCTTCATGAAGTCCATCCTTTGAACACTCTCTACCACCTTAGCACTGGTTTTGTATGCATCGTTTACCTTGTCTAAAGTTCTTCCCAAGGTAGCAACATTGGTAGAGAAAGTGTTGTTGAACCTATTAAGGTTTTTCGCTAACGCCGTGAGTGCTTGCGATGTGTCCGATGGCAATTCAGGCAGTAGCCTTGACTGCATCCATGCCAAGAAAGTGTTTTTGCGTGCCTCTTCCTCCTGCTTGCTTTTTTTGAATAATAAGGAGGCGATGGTAGTTAACAGAATACCGCATATACTTGCTACCATTGCCCATGCCACACCAGCCAAGAGGTCGTTAACACCTGTTGCGGCGGCTGTGAAGTTAGCATTGCCTGTAGTCAGCAAACCGCTGATGCTGCCAGTAGTAAGCAGTGAGCCTAAGCCAACGATGACGCCTGCCATGGTTCCTGCCAGACCGCAGTATAGCGGCACAGGCGTCAGAGTGTTGATATCATCCTCTACAGCGTCGCAGTGTCTGTCAACGGCATCCTTCAGCAGCGAGAAATCAATGACGGAGCCGGTGTTATTTCCCAAATATTTGTTGATGGAAACTTTTATGGAATTAAAGATATCGTTACCTTCACCAGTTATACCACACACTAACCCTGTACCTCCTTTATCTATACCATACGCTGAAGGGTATTCTTGGAATATTTCCCTAAATTCGTTCATCCTACGCAGGTTCTTTATAAAGAAAACAACCTGCGTTATGATGACGAAGATTACTATAGCTATTACTATTATTGACATTCTTATTTTAATCTTACGCTTAAATTAGTTATTACCTTCCACAATTTTCCATCTTTTTTACAGGTTCCTTTATCACGGACTGTAAAACCTGTAGCGGTTTCTATGGAACCTCCACCAAAGTCTATCACATCTTTAATACCATCCTTAGATTTCACTTTATTCAATTCAGATATCAAAGTCCATTTACCATTATTCTCTCCTTCGTTATACGTTATCTCAAAGACACTTGTAGGCTCTTTGCTTTCTGATATGTTTATAAGAGCTCCGTTTGCCACAGATCCTGCATATTCCGTCTTGACGACCTTGTTTTTTGGAGGTTCGGGGGCTTCATGAGTGTCTTCCTCCTTCTTTCCGCTTGTCGCTGTAGAAAGCTTTGTGATGGCGGTGGAAAGTTCTCTATATCGTTTTTCTAAATATTCTATTCTATATTTTAGTCCTGTTACATCTTTATTATTATTTCCTGTATGAAGCTTACCTGAAATAGTAGTTTCAGAGTTCTTGCGTAACTCCTCTATTTTTGTTTCTAAATATTTTATTTTGCTTTTGTTTTTTGAATATCTATCTTCAATTATTTTTATTATTATTATAAAAGTAACCAATGCTATGCCACAGAATATAGCAACTCCATACGTCCACTTCTCTAAACTCGCAATCTTTTTATTTTGCGATTCTGCCTTGCTGTTTGAGTCCTTAACCGTAGTCTTTAGTGTATCAATCTTATGATTTATATTGTCAACACTATCACTTATGGTATTAACACGGTTGTATAATAGTTCAACATCTATTTTCTTTGGCTCAGCCTTACTGTCTATCTTTGCGTTGGTAGTATCTGCTGCGTTTGTTGCCCCACCATCATTTTTTGAGGGCTGTTCATTATTGTTGTCTGTACACGATGCCATCATGCACATCAACATCATGATAATATATAAAAGTCTTTTCATTTATGTATGAGCTTGATTGTTTGTATTATTATTGGTGTAGTGTTTTTGTATTTCTAATGACAGAGCCTGTATAACTCCCTTTATTGGATAGAATGAGAGAACGTCTACTATCTGCGTGTCATGATTCTTCGTCTCTTGCTTTGAGATATTTATACCCTTTTCAAGATAATTCTCTAAGTGCTGATTGTATACTACACGAGCTATATTCAGAGTAACAAGATCCAGTCCGAAATACTCATTGAAATCTATCTTCTTTGGCATCTCAACAAGCACGAACTCAAAGAACTCTTTTACTGACTTAACTATCTTCTCCTTGTCACTGTCATTAAAGTTATTATATGTAAAGGTGTCGTCAGCCAAATTGCCATATGAATCTTTCAGTACAAGTACCTCTGGTTGGTTGGCACGTTGGTTTGTGACCAGTGCTCCTTTGCACGTAGCCTCCTTCGGACTGGCACCTCTGTCAAGTCCAAGTATAGAGATGGTGCTTCTGTGTTGAGTGCCTAATACGTTCTCAAACACTAACTTTGTGTATTTCTCTATAATATCAATGTCGCTTGACAACACGTTTATTATTTTACTGCCATTACCGCTAAAGGCGATATGGTCAGGCATATCCATTCCCTTTGCCTTTACAATCTTGGCGATATGATAGATTATGGCGGTGTAGAAGATTACGAATGTGATTTTGAACTTATTGTCGTTTTGTAATATCTTGTCAAAGTCCTTCACATTGTCGCTAACCTCTTTCAGTTCCTTGTTCTTCTTTAATGAGAACAGGAACGAAGCCATGTTGGCAGGTTGTGCTTGTAAGTCTAAGAATATTTTGTTAAGTTCGTTGTAACTGCCTGTATTCAATACGTTTTTAATCTGTCCTTCCTTAAAATAGTCTATTATGCCATTCTTCGTGTCGGTCGCTAAAGAGTCCTCAAACAGTGTGTTAGTAGCGAACTTGAAGGAGGTGATGTAGTCTACCGCTCCGTTAGAAGAGAACGCTATATCAGTTGTTCCACCGCCTATATCTATATTTACAAGACGATTGACAGCGGCGTTTA
This sequence comes from uncultured Prevotella sp., assembly GCA_934229335.1. Classification (GTDB taxonomy): domain Bacteria; phylum Bacteroidota; class Bacteroidia; order Bacteroidales; family Bacteroidaceae; genus Prevotella. Next base: position 5,500 of record CAKQDQ010000087.1, on the reverse strand, counting down.
TTGAGAAATAATATCTTATAGGTGCTACTGACTCTGAAAGTTTTTCCGCCTGACCATTAGGATTGAACATGCGTGCGTATGCATCATTCCACGCCTGGTTTAACTGCGCTCTGCGGTTAGGTGACATACTGTCAGGATAAAACCACGTAACCTTTGTGTGCTCTATGTCGCCATCGTTTACAACGACCTTGTTACGTATCATCAACATGAGGTTATTGATATACGTCTCCATAGTTTGTTGTGCGTTCGCGTTAGTATTCCACTTAATATTCACAAGTGGTTTGGAATTATACTGCATACCTGTTCTCTTGCCATAGGTCAGTAACATATTGCACATAGCGAAGGGGCGTTGTCCTTGATTCCAGTCTATAATCTTGGCACACGACATGGCTGTTCTTGCAGGGAAAGAGAAATCATGCTTTTTACCTACAGAACTTGGTATTATATCAACAGCGAGCAGTTTGTTCTCATCATTCAAATCCAATGGTGTCTTGTAGCCGTCTACTTCTTGGTATGTGGTCTTAAACAATGCCGCTTGTAGTCCGCCGCCTTTTTTATATTCAAATGGTTGGGATATAGCATCTCCTGTCTGCTTAAGTTCTATGTGAGTATTTGACGTTCCTAAGTCTACAGCAAACTCAAAACTATTGGTATTATGATGCTCTTGGAATATAGGCACTATTATACCTTTCACGTTATTTTCTACTACCTGTATATAATCAAAATTGTTGCCTGTCAGTGTGTAGATGTCTGCCTTATATATCTCTACCCCTGTTGTGTTTCTACATTCTGGCGTTATATTGCCAATGACTGTTGATTGTTTGTAGAAAGAGAACTTAACCTGTGTAGAGTATGCGCTTACGCACGCTACGGTGTACATTGCCTCCTCGTCTCTTTGGAAACGTCTTCCTGGCATCACCATACCAGAGAAGTCTATCTTTGTCATTCCGCCATCGTTCTCGTCTGCTGAGATGTTAGGGCGTTGCTTGGCATAGTAAGTCCTCTCGTACTTAATATTGTTTACGTTACCGTTTCCTCGTATGGGGATATTCAGTGTGACACATACAGAGCCACCGGCGAGTGGTTGCATCGTTAGGTCACGCACAAGGTCTTTAACAGTAAAATACTTAAAATATAATGGCTTGACAGGGATAAGGAATGACTCTAACTCCTTTTCTCCTATTCCACCATCAAAGTAGTATTGCGAATTAATAGTATGCGGCACCTCCACCATAGTGTCTTCAAGGAAGTCGCTTATGGTAAGATACGGAGCCTTGCTGCCATCAAACGGTAGTGTTCTGTCGGCAAGGGTTTCTTTGTCCATATAAGGTGCCCTGTTCTGACTGCCCCATGTGCCGCTGATGTATTGCAGGTTGGCGTATGTGTTGCCTGAAGTAACGGGCAACACTAATGGCAACGTGCCTTGCTGTGCTACACTGGCGTTGATTGTGAAATCGTTGACAGGATTCACTACCGCCTTCTTCTTGAGCAGATTGTGTCCAAGCACCTCTACCAAGTTGTTTCGGTTACCGTTCTGCACGGTGATAGGTTCAAACTGTGTTCCTATTACAGTGGGTGTTATTTGGTCGAGCGCATTTTTGTTTACCTGATTATTTGCTGCTATTGCCCTATATGTCAAGTTCAGATAATCGTCCACTTCAGGGAAGAGTACGGAGAACATAGGCACACTTACTTTCAGTGCCCACCATGCCTTGACGTATTCAAAGTCTCTGTCGTGCAGTGGTGTGTACGTACCGTCAAAGGCTCTGTGGTTATTCGCGAAGAACAGGTCGTTGACATACGACAGGTCGTTAGCCCCGCTGAAGAATAGTGTGGCTGGCGACGTAGCACCTATTATGTTAAGTTGGTCAGGACCTTGTCTGTAGTTAAGTAAGTAGATGTTTCGCAGGTTGTTGAAGTTGTATGTCGCTCCGTCAGAGAGCAAATACTTGTTTAGTGCATCTGCCAGGTATTGGTGATAAGGATTATTGTCAGTGTTAAGTGTGTTTATCACCTCATGTATGTCACAGGTAATAATCTCAACCTTGTCTTGCATCTTTGATATGTTGAAGAATATCTCAGCGATGTCAAGAGAGTCAGACACCATCTTGTGGAAGATGGTATCGCCCTTAAGTTGCAGTATGTTTTGTCTGGCGAGTTTGCATACTTCTTTGAAAGCTGTCTTAACGAGGTCTATTCTCGCGAACGGTGACGGAATAGAAGTTATCTCGTTTGTCGCCGTAGCTCCATCAGGGTCTGCTATAGTGTCGCGTGCGGCTTGATTGTAAGGGAAGGCGGGTGTACTGCTCCAGCCTTGATATGTGTTATTACCGGTATTGTGCAGTCTGAATATCTTAGCCATAGTCTTTTAGTAATATTAAAAAAATAACTTATATTGTTAGAGTAATGTTGTCTTACGCATTTTTTTTCAACATTACTAAGCTCTGAATTTTTCTGTTACTAATCTTTTTGTTCCGTTGTAGAACATCTCAAGGAATTTGCTACATTCGTCGTTACTGATGCTCTTTCTTGCCGCACTGTTGAGGCGATCAGTAACCAAGTCGTAGTTAGACTTTATGCTGGTTACCTTTTTCGGAACATAACCTGTCAGCAGGTCAAACGGTTTGTCGCCTGTAGAAAGGTTAAACAGGTTAAGCGAGCGTTGGTTATGCTTCATTTCGTCGAGCCAATCTTTATATGACTGTAAATATCTTCTTAGCTCTGACATGAAGTTACTGCCATAAATATTGGTGAATCTGCCGTCGTTAGCGTTGAACGTACTTGATGAATAGAAGTCGAACATGTCGAGCAAGCAGTTTGCCGTCATCATAAGCGATGTCAGTGGTGTAAACAACTGAGCGCGCTGTATGGGGCTGAAAGAGTGGAATGTTACTGCCGACGCGTCTGGTACATCTTCTAATCCGAGTTCTTTGTTGACAGTCTCTTCTTGATGCTGCGCATTAGCGAAGTCAACTATTGCTGTTGCGGAAAGAAACTCTATCAGGTGAGCGTCATTCTGCTGTGCTGTGCCTCCTTCATGGTTTGCGTAAGTGTTGGTAACCTCGTCGCCTATATAGTAGAGCGCGTTAATAGAGCCGTTATTGATAATGTTATTCTCATAATATGCCAATGCCGACTTGGTCTTAGATATAAACGTTGACGAATCTATTTCGCTATCGTTATCACTCTGTACCTTAAAATATGGTAACACCGTTATTGCTCCTATCTCAGCCTGATTTATCATTGCGAAATTGGCATAATTGTTACCTGTACGCAATGTCTTCAGCAGAAGTGGGAAGCCACTGGCTCCTGTACCGCCAAAGATGGAACTGATTATGAATATCTTGTCGCCTTGCGCAAAGCTATTGGCGAAGTTCTGGAAGTCTTGAGAGTTTACTATCTGGTTTAACACCACGCTACCGATGTTAGGGTTTCCCTTGAAGCCAACATTCATTGAAGAGTTAAGATTCTTGTCAGAGAACAGCATCTTCATCAACGCTTGCGATGTTCTGTCCATACCAGAAAGGTTCATAAACTGGCTGAAGAGCTTGTCGTTAGTATCCTTTATCCTAAGGATATAGTTTTGCAGAGTTCTTTGTATGTCGCAACGGAAGAACTGTGTATCTACGTCTTGAGTAAAGTTGACATAAGATCGTACGCTCTGATAGTTGTTCATTATGTCTATAGTCCTCGTAAGGTCAGCGTTAGCGGCATCAGGGTCTATAATGATAGGAACAATGGTATCTGTCGTTCCCATATTCACTCCTGCCGCCATAAGCATAGTCAACGAACGGAGCACACGTGAGCCTGTGCCTCCTATACCGAATACATATAATTTTGCCATGATTGTAGAAATATAGTTTTTAGAGTTAGAAAGGAGCGCGTGAGCAGTTGGTGCTTCCCCATTTTATGATATATGATATAACGATAAACGCAAGGATTGCATTTATCATGTTGGTAACGCCAAACGCGAGGATATCCGTAGGGAAAATGTCAAGAGCCTCTTCTTTGCCTGATACAGGATTAGTGGCTACCATCTTGTCGGCGTAATAGTCTTTCAGTACCCATTGCCATCCCACAATGAAGTTGATTACAGCATTGACGCCACAGAACATCAGCCAGCCCCACCAGTTGTTCAAACGCGGATGGTTGACAACATAATAATACACCACCGCTACTGCCAGGGATATGCAAAGCGTTGTCAAGCCAATGCCAATAAACATATTGCCCTGTTGCTGAGTAGAGGCTGTTCCCCAAAGATATTCGGCGAGTTTTATTCCGAAGAAGTCCTCAAGCCAACAATACATACTACCAAATAATTCGCCCATAGTTGTTATCTGTTTTTAAGGTTAAAAGTTATTGTTCCAAATGTAGTAGAGTTTTTATAAGCGTCTGCAACGCCTTTTACAAGATATTTTATGCCTGTTGTCTTATTTATATTCTGTTTCACGCTATCTCCTGTATCGTCATTCGATTTTTCTATCCAGTCTGCCATGAGTGGATAGGTAAACGTTACAGACTGTGACTTTAGTGTGGCAGGACTGTTTATGTTCAACTGTATAAGGTGGCTGTACTGGCTGTTAGGAGCGGTAATCTTGCTGACGGCTGCTACTGACGCTTGTGCAGGGTTGCTTATTGTATATAAAGAAATATTAGAGATAGTGGGCTCATCTTGCAGCGATTCTCTCAAGTCTGCGAGGAGATTTACTTTTATTACGTTGTGATGGTTTACGACATATATTTTCTTCTCTATGTTAAAAGGAATAGCACCGTTATTGTTGTCAACATACGCGCAATATTCCTTTACACCGCCTATTATGCCGTTAACAGGTACCTTGGTGTTCAGGTAAGCCAAAGTTTTCTTGTTTCCAATTATCCATATATAATAAGGACGCTTAACGTTGCTGAGATATTCCTTGTTGCCGCCACAATACCAGTAACCGTCAAACTTGGATTCCATCTTTAGTATAATTACTCCAAGTTCTGGGTTTCGCTTCAGTGCGTCATTGAAAGTGTTTTTTATAGACACTTCGCAGTTGCCGAAAAAGTCCAGCGAGTTCTGTGGTAAGTCCAATATACAGTCAGAAACAAACACGGTGACTGTATTCTTTTTATGGACGGAGAGAATGTTTCCAAATATTGTTCTAAGGTCAGTATTAGTTCTGTCACCACCAGCTTTAGCGAACGACATGGGGGTAAGATCCTTTATATACGACTGAAGATTACCCCCATAAGGTATAATTTTAGAATTTACGTAATATAAACTGCAACTGTTGGTATATTTCTGAAGGTCGCTGACATAATCAAAAACGGCATCCTTCAGATTAGAACCTGGACACATATATGCGTCCATGCTTCCAGAGTTTTCTACATAGACTTTTAGTTCAAAAGCCGTATCATTTCCTTTGGTAACAGGGAGGCTATTCCATGTTAACTCAATTTTCTTACTGCCGCTACACAGGGCAAGAAGAATTATTATTACAAGAATCCCCCCCCCCTA
>CAKQDQ010000086.1 GCA_934229335.1 uncultured Prevotella sp. | reverse complement strand
CGTATATATATGCTCAAAAACATCATCAGAGATAGATTAATGAAAGATTAATGTTAGATTAATGGTGATTAATGTTGGAAGATAAAAGCAACAAATATTGTTGGTATTCTCAAAATATTTTCGTTTGAGTATAAACGCAGTGCGCAACTTATTTCTTCTTTAACTCCTGCGCAATAATCTCAGCCATCTTAGCCGCCCCTTTCTCGTTAGGGTGAATGCCATCGGCGAGCATCATGCCACCCATATCGGCACAGAGAGTGTGCAGGTCTATTACCTGAAGCTTATTCTTCTTTGCCAGTTTCTTGATGGCAGGAATGATGAGGCTCACCGTAACGCTGTCGCTGATGCCCCATGTCTGCTTCACGGCAGGGATAGGAGTACACAACAGTATACGTGGCTTTGATGGCAGAGCCTTCAGTGTGTCTATCATAGCTTGATAGTCTTTCATGTAGTCGCGTGCTGCTACCTCACGGTTACCAGGCTTCGTGTCGTTAGTGCCAAGCTTAATAATGGCGATGTCTGGACAGTAAGCCTTAGCGTCCTGCCATGCCATTTCCTTCATATACGGAATGTCACCGCCGTTGCATAGCGTGCGACTGCTGACACCGAAGTTGCGCACTTCGTAGCCCTTACCGAGGTGTTTGCGCAGCACGGCGGGGTAGGCAAACTGCTCCTGCATATCAATGCCATGACCATCGGTGATGCTATTGCCTATGCACGCTACCTTAACGTCGCCTTCCGCAGGCATTTTGAGGTCGTTGAGCCACTGTGACAGGTCGCCCAGCATACGGTCATGATATTTGTATGTAGAGCGGAAGCCGAATCCATGTCCACCTGTTGGGTATATGTGCATCTCGCAACTGTTGCCTGCTCGCCTCATGGCACTGTAGTAAGCCACACCGTTTGTTACTGGTGGCACGGCACGGTCGTCGTTAGCCAAGAGTATGATGGCAGGAGGAGTGAGGTGGCGACGCACTGCGTTAAAGTTAGACCATTCCTTCTGCAACGCCTTATCGCCACGCTTATCGCCAAGGAATCCCACTACGGAACCTTTGTGAGTGTCGCGTTCTACCATTGACACTACAGGGTAGAAGAGAATGGAGAAGTCTGGTCTCACGTCGTAAGGGGCGTGAGTAGACACACTGGAAGCAAGATGACCACCAGCAGAGAAGCCCATGATACCCACGTTACGAGGGTTGATATGCCACACTGTGGCAGAGTCGCGCATAGTGCGCATGGCGTTATAGGCGTCAGTAAGCGGTATGTTACGGTCGCCATTAGGCATACGATATTTCAGTACTGCGTAGGCAATACCCTTCGCATTGAAGTATTCCGCCCAGTCATGACCCTCGTTTTGCATGGAAAGGTGGGTGTAACCACCGCCAGGACAGTCAACGACAGCACGTCCGTTAGCATGCGCTGCCGCCTCGGAAGAGGGAAGATATACGGTGAGTTCCGATTGTCCGTCAGCAGAATTCTTTAGTAATATCTTGCGTGTGGTGCTCTGTGCCGTTGCCATTATGGTTAGCGAGGCAAAGAGAAGTGTAGATAATATCTTTTTCATTATAGTAATATATAGTTAGCTTTATACCTTCATGCGTTCAGTCTATCCAGCCTGTTATAATGCGACGTATGCCACTGTCGTATTGCAAAGTAGCGTTGACGATGGCTTGTTGCAACGCTTCATTGGGCTGAGGCAGTATGTAGAACGATGTCTCGCCGTGAATACCGTTGCGCATCGCCACCTCGCCCGTGGAGATATTGGGCAACGTGTGTACAAATAATGCAGGACTGGGATAATATGCCTCTTTGTCGGTGATGGTGTCAAGATAGGCTCTGTCGGCAACGATTGAGGAAGTACTGTTAAAGAATATTACAGCCGTCTCATCGGCTTCCTCCTGCGTCAGCCTGTGTTCGCGCTGCAAACGCTCCGTTGCTATGAACGCTCTACGGCTCAGTATGTCCATCTTGTGAAACTTCGGGTAGCTTACTCCAGCCTCTCGGTACATCTCCGTGAGCTGTTCCGCCGTCTTGTCGCTGAGGTCTTCTGTGCGTATTATGTCGTTATGGTTGGAGCTTGTGTGTACAGTAGTGGTGCTGTCAGTGCCACCTGTCGGTTCTGTTGCATTGTGTTCGTCAGCTCGTAGCTTCGACATCCTTATGGCACCATTACACCCTCCGAAGCCCGATAGCATCTTTACGAACTCCCTTTTCTCCGTGTGCATAGCCTGACCAGAGATGTTGACCTTGCCGCTTACGCCCCTTTCGCTATATCCACGTGAGGGTAGTATAGTGCCACCATCGTCCAGTGCCGTTGCGGTGATGATAGTCTCGAGCAGTCCTGCCGCTCCCATGGTGTGCCCATAGTAGCCCTTCAGTGCGGAGAGAGGAATGTCAGACAGTCCCGCTCTCTCTATTGCCTTCGACTCCATTTGGTCATTATACATCGTCGCGGTGCCGTGAACGCCTATCACCCCCAGGTCGTCCTTATTGCCAATCACCTGTGTCAACGCCCTCATGCAGCCCTCACCTTTAGGGTGCGGACCGCTGATGTGGAAGGCATCGTTGCGTATAGCCCCTGCCACGAGGTGCCATGCGTCGTGGGCTGTGTGCGTCGTGCTGTCGGCGGTATATACCATTGTGGCTGCCGCTTCGCCCAGATTCAGTCCGAGCCGCTCTGCATCGAAAGGTCGACACGGTTCGTCTGACAACGCTTGTAGTGCCTGAAAGCCAGAGATGATAAACTCGCCCTGCACGTCGGCACCACTGACAATGGCGTTGTCGCAGTAGCCACTGTCAACAAGTCGCTGTGCTAATATCTGTGCGGCAACGCCCGATATGCAAGCGTTACATACCACTATCGGTTCTGTTGTAACGCCGATAGCGTGTGCTATGTGTCGTGCCGTCTCTCCTGGCGGCGTCAGTATGTCGCCCTTTGTGGTGCTAAGAATGAACAGTGTGCGTTGGCTTGCCGTGTCAATATCAGTGTGTGAGAGTGCCTCTTGTGCCGACCTGACGACGAGACTTTCAAAGTGTGTCATGCCTGGTAAGAGTATTTCCTGCCACTGTCTATCGCTGAACAGTGCCGCTTCGAATGGAAACGGCACGCCGCGTGTACCTGCTTCGTGGTGTTTTAGGGCACTATTGCCCGCAGATACAGCGTGATAGTTGTCGAGAGTGGTAAGACCTAACGGTGACGTTATGTTAGTTGAGAGTAGATACATTTGTGTTACTTCTTTATTACCATCACGCTGTGTCCCTGTCCTAACCCGTCGTATATGTGCTCTAACGTCAGTCCTGCCTCGTTAACAAGGCGTTCCATATCCTCAGAGTGGTACATCTTACTGTTGCCGTTGGCAAGTGCAGTAAAGTAGAGACTGGTCATGGTGAGGCAGAAAGCCGCTGGTTCGAAACGCTGACGGTCCCATAGTGTCTCCATGACGTAGAGGCGAGTGCCTGCTGTCATAGCTGCCTTGGCACGCTTTAGTATGCTGACTATCTCTTCTTCAGAGAAACAATCAAGGAACTGACTCATCCATATAGCGTCCAGCTCTCCATCTGCTACGGGGAAGGCTGCGTCGGGGTTGAGCAGGTCTATGCCGTGACCCTTGATGCGTTCTGCCCCTTCCTTACCCTGAATGTTGGCACGCAGCAACTCTATCTGCTGCGGTAAGTCGAGCACGGTGACCTCCACTTCCTTGTTGTGCGCTACGCATTGCAGTGCCCATTTGCCTGTGTTGCCGCCTACATCATACAGAGTGCGTGTGTGGTGTTTGTCGAAAACTATCTCCAATGCCTCTGGGAAAGAGGAGTCACTGTAGAAGTGGTCGAAGCCGAACCAGCTCTTCTGTACCTGTTCTGGCAAGCTGGAGAGCCCCTCGTAGATAGTCTTCCACGATCCGAAGTGGCGCAGACCAGCAGGCTTACCCTCGCGTAATGCTTCTTCAAGGTGGAACATTCCCTCGTAGTTCACGTCGTGGTTAAAGTCGACATTGACCCTTGTGGCAGGGTCGTTGAGCAAGAACCAGCCCGTCTTCGACATGGTGTATCGGTTGGTCTCGGTGTCTATCAGCACGGTGCCGATGCACAGTGCCGCCTCCATCAGGCACTTTACGGCGTATGGCGACAGTGCGGTGCGTTCTGCAATCTCCGCTTCTGTCATGCCGTCTTTACTGTCGTGCAGCATACCGAGTATGCCTGTTGTTATCAGTATGCGTGATGCTTGGAATACCATAGGTCCCCAAGCGATGAACTCTGCCTGCCGTTGAGCTTCGCGGGCAGACAGATGTTCACTGGTGTATCTTTTCTTTAATTCTGGAAATAAGTGCATTGTGTGGTTGTATTGGTAATATATGTATTACCTCTTAAAGGTGTATTGCTTACCAGCCTCTGTCATGATGTCGTATTCGTACACCTTATATAATAGTGGCTGTTGCGCGTTTATTTTCTCGCTTACTACTGGCTTCTTTATGTTGGCAACAGTATAGAACGCGTTACTGTTCTCGCCTTGCGCTGGTTTCAGTCCCTCGCCCTTTAGCGGAACGTATGAACGCAGACGCAGATTGCCACCAAGACGTGAGGTGATGGTGACGCAGCTGAGCTGCTGTCCTTCCCACATAAGCTCGTCGATGACAAATCCTCCGCGTGCCACCAGTCCGCTTACTTCGCCCGTCTGCCATGCGTCGGGTAGGGCAGGGAGCAGATGTAGCGCACCGTCATGGCTCTGCATTAGCATCTCGGCTATGCCGGCGGTGACGCCAAAGTTACCATCTATCTGGAATGGGGGGTGCGCGTCGAAGAGGTTAGGGAATGTTCTGCCGTCGGGATGTTCCTTCTCCTGACCCTCGTTAGGAAGGAGATGGAGCATATTAGATATAATTTTATAAGCGTGGTTGCCGTCGAGCATACGTGCCCAGAAGCAGGTCTTCCAGCCTAAGCTCCATCCTGTTGCCATGTCGCCACGCTGCAAGAGCGTGTTGCGAGCTGCCTGAAAGAGCTCTGGGTTGCGGTAAGGCGACACTTGATTGCTTGGGAACAGTCCGTAGAGCTGTGAGATATGGCGGTGCTGGTCCTTTGGGTCGTCAGCGTCTTGCAGCCACTCCTGCAACTGGTTGTACTGTCCTACGTGCATTGGCGGCAACTGCGCTATGGCTGCTCTGAGGCTGTCGGCAAACGCCTTATTGCCTGGTTCCACTACGTTCAGGGCTGAGAGAGCCTGTGTCAGTGCGTCGAAGATAATCTGGTTGTCCATGGTGCAGCCAGCGGTGACAGGTGTTCCTGTGCCCTTCGGACCATGTTCTGGCGACACTGACGGTACTGCCACGAGCCATCCGTTGCGTGGATCCTTCTGCATATAGTCGAGATAGAAACGAGCTGCGCCTGCCAGTACGGGGTAGTATGACTTCAAGAACGCCTTGTCGCCACTGTACAGGTAGTGCTGCCAGATGTGTGTTGAGAGCCATGCGCCACCGTTAGGGAACATTCCCCATGGTGCACCGTCTACGGGTCCGGCAATGCGCCAGAGGTCAGTGTTATGGTGTGCCACCCAGCCATTGCAGTTATACATCTGCTTTGCCGTCACACTACCAGTCTGGGAGAGGTCGCGAACCATGCTGAAGAGTGGTTCGGCGGTCTCTGAGAGATTGCAGACATCAGCGGGCCAGTAGTTCATCTCGGTGTTGATGTTGATGGTATACTTAGAATCCCATGGTGCTTTCTTCTTGGCGTTCCACACTCCTTGCAGGTTGGCAGGCTGTCCGCCAGGCTGCGATGAAGAGATGAGGAGGTAGCGACCATACTGGAACATGAGTGCCACGAGCGACTGGTCGTTGCCGTCTTTAGCGAAACGCTCCACGCGTTTGTCGGTCTCTAACTTGGCGTTCTTGCCTTCGGGCAGCGACAGTTTCACACGGTCAAACTGCTCCTTGTATGCCGCTGTATGAGCGGAGAGGAGGTCGCTGTACTGCTTCTTGGCTACTGCCTTGAGGTAACCCTGTGCTTTCTTGAGGGCGTTGCCGCTGATGTCGTGGTAGTTCACGAAGTTAGTGGCGCAGCTAACGTATATCGTTGCCGTGGTAGCACCAGTCACGTTCACCGTGTTACCCTTGCCAACAGTCTTTCCGTCGGCCTTAACCTGCATGATGCACTGAGCTGTAAGTCCGCCCTTTATGCCCTCCTGCTCGTCGTTTTTCACTGTTGCGGTGAGGGTACCTCCCTTGGCGGTGGCAGTATATTCCATCTCGCTGCCGTAGCCGAGGGTCATGCTTAGTGCACCAGGCTGGCTTGCCTCTATGCGCATCACTATGATACCGTCGGTCATAGAGGCGAAGGTGGTACGGGTGTATGTTACGTCGCCCACCTTATAGCGTGTCGTCGCTGTAGCGTTGGCGAGGTTGAGGTCGCGGTAATAGTCTGTGGCGGCACTGTGACCAGGGAATGTCAACTTCATGCTTCCCACGTTGAGGAAGCGCATACCGTGAGGTCCTGGTATGAACTCCTTATTTATAATGGAAGCTGCTTGTTTCTCCTTGCCGCTGAAGATGAGTTGCCTAACCTCGGCAAGATGTTGCAGCGAGGTCTTAGAGTTGTTGTTATACGGGCTTCCTGACCAGAATGTCTCTTCGTTAATCTGCAGTTCCTCTGTCTCAGTACCTCCGAAGTCCATGGCTCCGAGGTGTGAGTTGCCTACAGGCAGTGCTTCCAACCACCACTTGGCGGGACTGCTGTACCACAGCTTCTGCGCTGTGGCGGTGAATGAGATGAAGAGGAAAGCGGTAAGGGTAAGTAATATTTTTTTCATAGTAAATAAAAAAAACAACCCCTCTCCCTGCCCTCCCCCTGGGGGGGAGGGGGAATATGGTACTATTCGCTGATGCTACCTCCAAATCAAAAGAGAATCGAGAGAAGAGTGGCGTTATGTAAAAAGCAAATAAGCCATACTCTCCCTCCCCTCGGGGGGAGGGCAGGGAGAGGGGTAAGGTCTCGTCTTACAAGTTTATTTCATACATCACGAATGAGTAAGGCTGCACGTCTACCGTCATCTTCTTGCTCATCTTGGCGTATTCTACGATAGGAACGACCTGCTGCTTGTCAAAGTTGTTCTCGCTCTCTGGCTGACCAGTGACGGTTGTCTTCACCGCCATAGCCTTCATGCCCTTGAAGCGTGAGAGGTCGAGGTCTATCTTCTTGACGTCGCCAGAAGCGTTACATACCTTAACGTAGAGCTTGCGTGTCTTGGTGTTGAGCACCACTGACTGCTCCTGCAGGTTGGTCTGTTCGCCCTGGAACTTCACGCAGTCACCGTAATAGTAGTTGCCTGATGACTTACCGAACATTTGCTGCACGTAGTAGCTGCAGGTGAGGTAAGGACGCTCGTTGTCAAAGTATATCAAGTCAGGGTTCCAGTTGGTGGCGTTCTTGCGTGCGAAGAGTGGGGCATAGCTGGTCATGGTCACTACGTCAGCGTTGCGCTCTACGTGCAACAGGTACAGAGCCTCTGCTAAGGCGTCGCGCAGCTTCTTGTCTTTTGAGGCATATTCACCGAGATACACCTTCGTCTTGCGGTCGCGAGGATATTTGTCGTACTGACGACTTGTCTCGAAGTAGGTGTATGGCTCGTAGTAGTGCTCGTCGATGATAGGCATACCGAGTTCGTCGGCTAACTTCCAACCGTTATCGTAGTCGGGGTTGCCAGGGTGAGAACCAGGACCTGCGGTGCCTACGATGACAATCTCTGGGTGTGCCTTATGCACCTTTTCGTACATATACTTAAATCTCTCGGCAAACTCAGGAGATATCTTCTCCTCGTTGCCTATGCCGAGATACTTCAGGTTGAAAGGCTTGGGGTGACCAGCCTCCGCACGCACCTTGCCCCACTTTGTGGTGACATCGCCGTTAGCCCACTCTATGAGGTCGAGGGCATCCTGCACCCATTCGTCCATCTCGCTCATTGGAACGACGTCCTGTGCCTGCTTTGGCCACATGTTCCAACCACCGTTTGTGCCCTGGCAGCTTACGCCACAAGGCAGGATAGGCAGTGGCTGCATGTTCATATCTTCACACATCTGGAAGTACTCGTAGTAGCCTAAGCCCACTGACTGGTGGTAGCCCCAGGTGTTCTTCAGCTGTCGGCGCTGCTCCTTCGGACCGAGAGTGGTCTTCCAGCGGTATGTGTTCCAGAAGCCATCACCGCCACCGTGTACAACGCATCCGCCTGGGAAACGCAGGAACTTAGGGTGGAGTGCCTCGAGTGCCTCTGCAAGGTCGCGACGCAGACCGTGACCCTTGTAGGTGTCTTGTGGCATGAGCGAGAAGGCGTCAACGTCCATCACACCGTTGTCGAGCACGAGTACCTGCAGTGAAGCGTTCTTACAGTCAGCGTTAACCTGTAGTGTGCAGTCATATTTTGTCCACTTGTCTGCGTTTACGGTAAAGGTGTTCTCGGCGAGAATCTTCTTCTCCTTACCAGGAACTACGAGTACCACGCGCACCTTCTTGGCAGTCTTGTCTACGTTACGGGCAAAGAAAGAGAAGTCGTACTTGCCGTCTTTCTTCACCGTAATGCCGTCGAAGCCGTTGTTCTCTAAACCAAAGCCCTTCCATCCGTCATAATCGTCAAACTCTCTTGTGCGCTCTACGTGAAGGCGCATATAGTTCTTGTTATTCTCGTTCAGAGGGTCTGCCTGTAGCGACTCTATCATGCCGAGAGAGTGACCAGGGCGTATCACGCGCCATGCGGTACTTGGTCCCCAACCATCGCGCTCTGAGATGTTGAACTCGAAAGCTCCGTTCTGCAGCAGCTCTGCGTACAGACCACCGTCTGCCGAAGAGCTGATATCCTCAAAGAAGATACCGATAAGTTCGTCACTGATTTGCTTGCCACCCTGTGGCGCGGTCATACTCTTCTGGGCGTTCATGCTGAGTGCCGACGCCATCATGAGCATTGACAATGAGGTCTTGCGTAGATTCATGTTGTTTGTATATTGTTTAGCTGTATTATATAGGCTCAAAAAAAAGGTTTATACACCTTATTTTATATATAACGTTTAAGGGCGGTGGTTATTGTACAAAATGAGAAGAAAAATGAGAAAAAATAATATGGCTTGCTATTATGCCCTTTTGGGAGGATAATAGCATACATATCGTCTGGCGATAACGCTGCTTTCGTACTGCAAAAGCATAGCTGTTCTGAGCACCATATTTTTTTCTAACAGAATAATTACGATTTTACATCGAAAAACGTTAACTTTGCACTATTAATACTCATAAAAAAGATGACAGAAAAAAGAAATTATATACGTGACTTCCGTCGACATATCCGCCTCTTGCGAGGACTCTCTGATAATACACTTGAGGCATATATGCACGATGTCGCTAAACTGACGAACTGGTGCGAAGTGGAACAAAAGGACCCACTGACGCTACAGCTCAGTGACCTGGAGGAGTTTTCTGCATCACTGCACGACCTCGGACTGGCGTCTTCTACCCATGCACGCATACTGTGCGGAGTGCGTGCGCTATATAAATTCCTTGAGATGGACGGATATATAGAGCAAGACCCATCAGAGCTGTTAGAGTCGCCTATACAAGACCAACATCTCCCTGAAGTGCTCACCACGCAAGAGGTTGACGCCCTCGAAGCTGGCGTAGACCTCAGCAAGTGGGAAGGGCACCGTAATAGGGCAATAATAGAAGTATTGTTCTCGTGCGGACTGCGAGTGTCAGAACTTGTTGCCCTTAGACTGTCAGATATATATGAAGAAGAGCAATTTGTGAGAGTGATGGGTAAAGGCTCAAAAGAACGACTTGTGCCAATATCACCTGCCGCCATACACGAGCTGCACCTGTGGTACGACGACCGCCGTCACATGAACATAAAGCCGGGAGAAGAAGATTACGTATTCCTAAACCGACGTGGAGCACACCTCACACGTACCATGATACTGATTATTATCAAACGCCTTGCTGACGAGGTGGGAATAAGAAAGACTATCTCGCCTCACACTCTTCGTCACTCATTCGCCACTGCTTTATTGGAAGGCGGGGCATCTCTACGCGCTATACAGGCCATGTTAGGACACGAAAAAATAGGTACTACCCAAATATACATTCACATCGACATGACTCATCTACGCCAAGAGATAGAGCATTGCCACCCACGTAACCGTAAAAAATAATATAAAAGTAACCACCATCCAGCCCCCCCCCAGCTCTTCTCCTTTCTCCAACAGCCCCTCCCTTCCCCCAGCCACCGCCTTTCCGTTCCCCTCCGTCCTCATGTGGCGGCGTTTCCATGCCGTCGTTTTTCCTTTCCATCCCTTCCCGTCCTTGTGCGGCGGCGTTTTTACGCCGTCGTTTTTCCTTTCCATCCCTCCGTCCTTGTGCGGCGGCGTTTCCATGCCGTCATCCCTTCCCCCTGCCGCCTTTCCGTTCCCCTCCCGTCCTTGTGCGGCGGCGTTTTTACGCCGTCGTCCATCCACCACCCCCAAAGCCCCATTATAACGCCGCTACTCAACCAAAATC